>NZ_SUMG01000015.1 GCF_009910325.1 Isachenkonia alkalipeptolytica | reverse complement strand
GGACCCTGTGGTACACTTTTTTTGTACCACAGGGTCCGACCCCCTGGTACACTTTTGTCTAAAGAACCAATGAAATATAATAGTATCAAACTTGTGAATAATACACAAAAATATGGGGTATAAGAAGGGGAAACCTAAAGAACTTCAGAAGATTTCATGTATAAAAATAAGAAAAGAAGTGTCAAAATAGTATAATAGATCTGAATATTATCTGTGAAATGGAAAGTTTCAACAATTTCAAAGGAGGTATTTTCCCATGTTTGATATTGAAAAGACCTATAAACCGAAAACCCTTCAGGCCCTGGTAGAGGCCATGGAGGAAACGGCGGAGGAGGGCAAGATTATCGCCGGCGGCACCGATGTGGTGGTGAAACTACGGGAAGGTGTATTACAGCCGAAGGCCTTAATCGATATTTCATCGGTAAAGGAGATGCAATTCATTCGCCTACAGGAGGGAAAGGTACAGATCGGCGCCGGGACCACCTTCAGTGACCTGGAGGATCATCCCCTGTTGGAAGGGAGATTACAGGGCCTGAAAGAAGGGGCCGTGGAAGTGGGTTCCCCCCAAATTCGAAACGCCGGCACTTTGGGAGGAAACATCTGTAACGCCTCTCCCGCAGCGGATACGGTACCGCCCCTATTGGCCTTGGATGCGGCGGTGGTACTAAAAGGTGGCCAAGGGCTGCGCACCCTGAAGCTGGAAGACTTCTTCCTGGGGAAGGGAAAGGTGGACCTGGCCCCCGGGGAGTTTTTATACTATATCGAATTTGACCAAGCAAAGGAGGGGCAGGGACTGGGATTTTCAAAGTTGGGACCGAGGAAAGCCCTGGCCATCTCCAAGATCTGCACCGCGGTATATCTCGATGCGGACAAAGACCATAGGGTTCGGGAAATCCGTATTGCCAACGGCTCCGTAGGGCCAACCAGTCTTCGGGAACGGGAGGTCGAAGAAGTGCTGCGGGGGAAAACATTAACCCCGGAACATAAGGAAGCGGCTCAGCAAAAGTTTAAGGAAGTTTTAAATCGCCGTCTGAAAGGGCGATGGGATGTGGATTTTAAGGAGGAAGCCATCCGAGGCGTCTTTAAAGAGGCGTTGGAAAAGGCTGTTGCAAGAGCCTTAGTATAAACGAGAAACCGAAAGAGGGGATCAAATGAAAACCATAACTATGAAAATCAACGGGATTTCAAGAAACGTGGAGATCGATGAAAATGACCGTCTGCTGGATGTGATTCGTGAGGGATTTCATCTGACGGGCACCAAGGAAGGCTGTGGAGAAGGGGAATGCGGCGTATGCAGCGTACTGCTGGACGGAAAACTGGTAAATTCCTGTATGATCATGGCCTTTCAAGCGGAGGATCGGGAAGTGATCACCATTGAAGGTGTGGGACAAGAGGGGGAACTGGACCCGATTCAACAGGCCTTTATCGATACCGGTGCCGTGCAATGCGGCTTTTGTACCCCGGGAATGATCCTTTCCGCCAAGGCATTGTTGTTGAAAAACCCCAACCCCACCAATCAGGAAATTCGACGGGGAATTTCCGGTAATCTTTGCCGGTGCACGGGATATGAAAAAATTGTAGAGGCGGTGGCCCTGGCGGCCAAGAGAATCAGTGAAAAATAAGGAATGAACGGGGAGTGGGAAACAAGGATTCAATACCCGGATCAAAAAATACGGATCAGTAAATAGGGACCAAGAAATCAAGACTTAGCAAGGTGAAAGGAGTGAGCCCATGTCGTTTAATGTAATCGGAGAAAATATTCTCAGGGTGGACGGCCATACCAAAGTTACGGGCGGGGCCAAATACCCGGCGGATTTAAATATGGAGAACATGCTGTACGGTAAAACCCTGCGTTCCGAGAAAGCCCATGCAAACTTTACCCTGGATACCGGGGAAGCCGAGGCCATGGAAGGGGTGGTCGGGGTGTTGACGGCGAAGGACATCCCGGGGAAAAACGCCCACGGGGTTTTGTTTAAAGACCATGAAGCCCTTTGTGAAAGTCGGGTTCGGCGAATCGGGGACCCGATAGCCGTGGTCATCGCTGAAAGTGAAAGAATCGCAGAAAAAGCCTTACAGGGGATTCGGGTAACCTACGAAGAATTACCGGCGGTGTTTGATCCCGAGGAGGCTATGAAGGAGGAGGCCCCGAAGGTTCATGGGGAGGACAACACCATCTTTCATTTTAAAATCCGCCGGGGAGACGTGGAAAAAGCCTTTGAGGAAGCGGCGGTGATCGTAGAGGACACCTATTATACCGGAGCGGTGGACCATGCCTTTTTACAACCGGAGGCGGGGGTTTCCTATGTGGAAGAGGACGGAACCGTGACCGTAATTGCAGCCACCCAGTATCCCCATTTTGATCGAATGGATATTGCCGGGGCCCTGGGGATGGAGGAAGAACAGGTCCGGATCATCAACCCCGCCGTAGGCGGCGCCTTCGGAGGAAGGGAGGATCTGACCCTGCAAATTCATCTGGCGGTGGCGGCCAAGAAGTTTCACCGTCCGGTGAAAATGGTCTATGATCGGAAGGAGTCCTTTCTGGCCCACTGTAAGCGCCACCCCATTATCATGCACTGCAAAACCGCAGCGGATAAAGAGGGTAAACTGCTGGGAATGAAGGCTAGAATTGTGGGAGACACAGGAGCCTATGCCTCCTGGGCCATTAACGTGCTGCGTAAGGCCGGGGTGCATATCACCGGGCCCTATGAAATCCCCAACGTATGGGTGGATTCCTATGCGGTCTATACCAACAATCCCTTTTCCGGGGCCATGCGAGGTTTTGGTGCAACCCAGCCTCCCATTGCCCATGAACAGCAGATGGATCGAATCGGGGAAAAACTGGGGCTGGACCCCTTTACCATCCGAAGGAAAAATCTGTTTACCCTGGGTTCGAAAACCGCCACGGAACAGGTGTTAAAAGAAAGTGTGCCCCTGGACCGGTGTCTCGATGCCCTGGAGGCGGCGATGAACAAGAAACCGCTACCCGATGAAAATATCAACTATCTGGAGGACTTAAAGCAGCGACAGATGGAAAAGGAGGGAGCTTCCGATGAAAAAATCCGGTAAAGGGATTGGCTTGATGTTTTATGGCACGGGATACGGCAACGGATTTCCCGATGTGTCCCGGGCAAAGGCGAAGATCGATGAACAGGGTCGCTTCACCATTTATTCCGGCGCCTGTGAAGTGGGGCAGGGGGCGAAAACCTCTCTGGCCCAAATACCGGCGGAGATCCTGGGAATTGTAACCGAGGATGTGATCTTTGATCATGAGGATACGAAAACCACCCTGGACGCGGGAACCTGTGCCGCAAGCCGGCAAACCTACAATACGGGAAATGCGATGAAAATGGCCAGTGAATCCCTAAGGGCCATCCTGGAGGACAAAGCCCGGGAGCTGTTGAATTTGTCCCGGGAAGAAAGTCTGATTTTTAAGGATCACCGAATATATGCAAAAAAGGATCCTGAAAAACACACCTCCTTTGAAGAA
Organism: Isachenkonia alkalipeptolytica; assembly: GCF_009910325.1. Lineage (NCBI taxonomy): Bacteria > Bacillati > Bacillota > Clostridia > Eubacteriales > Clostridiaceae > Isachenkonia > Isachenkonia alkalipeptolytica. The sequence continues at coordinate 62,576 of NZ_SUMG01000015.1, read as the reverse complement.
ATCGCCGGTCATTTCTCCGGAGAGAACTTAGAGGCGGAGGAGGTTTTTCAGGCTCATACCACGGAGATGAATGAAGCGACGGGGGAAGGAAACCCCTATTGGCCCTACACCTTCGGTGCCTGCGGCGTGGAGGTGGAGGTCAATACGGAAACCGGAACCTTAGAGATCCTAAGCGCCATACTGGTCCAGGATGTGGGTAGGGCGGTGAACCCGAAACTCATTGAAGGGCAAATGGACGGAGGTTTTGCCATGGCCCAGGGCTATGCCCTGTTGGAGGATCTTAATATCGTGGGTGGGGAAATCAAGCACCATAATTTCACGAAATACTTAATTCCCACGGCCCTGGACGCCGTGGAGGTACAAAAGATCATCGTGGAGGATCCGGAATCCTCAGCTCCCTTCGGAGCAAAGGGCATCGGTGAGCCGGTAATGATTCCCGTAGCCCCGGCAATTCTCAACGCCATTTACGATGCCGTGGGGGTTCGAATTACCGAGATTCCCGTAACACCGGAGCGATTACTGAAAGCCATAAAGGAGGCGTCCTGATGAGTTCCAAAAGACAAGGTTCGGAGGAAAAGAAAAAGCTGAAAAAACAGATCGATGTTGCGGCGGGACGGAAAAAGGCCGCTAAGGTCTTTAAAAATGCCAAAGTGATCAATGTGTTTACCGCGGAGATCATCGATGGGGATGTGGCCGTGGTGGACGGAGAAATCGTAGGTATCGGAAACTATTCCGGGGTGGAGGAAATTGACTTAAAGGGGAAATACTTAGCCCCGGGACTGATCGACGGCCATGTGCATATCGAGTCCTCCATGGTCTCCCCCCGGGAATTTATGAAGGTGGTGCTGCCGAAGGGAACCACAAGCATTGTGGCGGACCCCCATGAAATTGCTAATGTAAGAGGCCTGGAGGGGATCCGATATATGATGGACTCCAGTCGGGACCTGCCGATGAACTTTTATTTTGTGCTGCCATCCTGTGTCCCCTCCACGGAGTTTGAAAATGCCGGAGCGAAGCTTATGGCCGAGGACCTGGCCACACTGATTGACCGAAGGGACGTGCTGGGCCTTGGGGAATTAATGGATTACCCCGGGGTCATTGAGGGAAGAGGGGATATTCTGGATAAAGTCCTGGTTGCGGGCGACAAGATCATCGACGGCCACGGCCCGGAAATTAAAGACCGTGATCTGAATGCATACCGCATGGCCGGGGTTAAAACCGAGCACGAGTGCTCCACGGTGGAAGAGATGGAAAACCGCCTGCGCCTGGGGATGTATGTGCTGATTCGCCAAGGATCCGCCGCCAGGAATTTAGAGGCCCTGATCCAAGGGGTCACCAGGGAGAACTCCCGGAGATGCCTGTTTTGCACCGACGACCGCCATCCCGAGGATCTTTTGCAGGAGGGACATATCGACAACAATGTGCGCCAAGCCATAAAGCTGGGTCTTGACCCGATTACCGCCGTACAAATGGCCACCATCAATGCGGCGGAGTGTTACGGCCTGGATAAGGTAGGGGCCATCGCCCCGGGACGGTTGGCGGACTTTGTGGTCCTGGAGGATCTGGAGACCTTTAGGATCCATTCGGTTTATAAAGAGGGAAAACCGGTACAGGAGCTCTTAACAAAGCTTCCCAAGAACCGGGCGGATACCCGGTGGGTTAAAAACAGTGTCAATCTTCATGGGGTTTCCTTAAAGGATTTAGAGCTTCAGGTGGAGGGCAAAGAAATCCGGGCCATTAAGGTATTGCCCCACAGTCTGTTAACCAAAAGCGAACATCTACGGGTAAGGCTGGATCAGGGGAAGTATTATAGCGAACAGGGAGAGCCTCTTTTAAAAATGGCGGTGATGGAACGCCATCATAAAACCGGAAACGTGGGGCTGGGCCTCGTAAAGGACTTTCATCTGGAAAACGGTGCCATTGCCCTTACCATCGGTCATGATTCCCATAATTTAATCGTCATCGGGGATCGGGACGAGGACATGCTGGCAGCGGTGAAGGAAGTGGAAAACCTGGACGGCGGTATTGCCATCGTCTCCCGAAGAGAAGTGCTGGCCGGTCTTTCCCTACCCATCGGGGGCTTGATGTCCGAGGACTCCATGGAAAAGGTCAATGAAAAATTCAAAGGCATGCTGGACATTGCCTATGATCAACTGAAGGTAAACTCGGGGATTGACCCCTTTATGACCCTGTCCTTTTTGGCACTGCCCGTAATCCCGGAGATTAAACTGACGGATATGGGACTGTTTGACGTGATGAGATTCGGGTTTGTGGATTTAGAGGTCAAAGAATAGAAGCGTTGAAGGAGTAAACAAAATCAAGAAGTATAAGGGTATAAGCATCCAAAGACCGACGTAAAAAAACTCCCTAGAGATCAGGGAGTTTTTTCGGTTCCGGTACTTCTTTTCCTGCAACATAGCGTTTTTCAATGTGGCGGTCGTCACCGATATATAAATACCGTTCCAGCCGTTCCTTTAGGGTCAGGTTTAAGGTGCCCAGTTCCCGGTCGTCAACTACCAAAGCGTCAAAGGCATAATCCGCCTCAAAACTCCCCACTTTGCCAAAGAACCTTCCGCCGCCCTTCGTCCCCATGTAAAAGACTTCTGAAAGCTTAAGGGGATCCAGGGTTTTACCTGATTCCAGCCATTTAATCTTGGAGGCCTGTACCGCTGCGGTCATGACTTTCGGGATGGATACCTGGTGTCCGGCGCCCACATCGGTGCCCAGCCCTACGGATACCCCTTTGTTTAAAAAGTTTCGCACAGGCATAATGCCGCTGGCCAGGTTATAGTTCGCATGGGGGCAGTGGGCGGCGTAAACTCCGGATTTCGCCATCAGTTCAATTTCCTTTTCCGTATTGAATACACAGTGGGCCATGATCGTGGGCTGATGACCGAAGAGCCCGTAGTCATGATAGATGCTGGCATAATCAAGGGAGTCGGGATGAAGTTCTTTGACCCAGTCCACCTCTCCCTGGTTTTCGGAAATATGGGATTGGACAAACACGCTGTGATCCCTTGCAAAAGCTCCCAGTTTTTCCATAAGGGGGGTTGAACAAACCGGCACAAATCGCGGGGTTAAGATGGGACGGACAAGGTCGGATTGATCGGCATACTTCTCAATGATTTCCAAGGTTTCGGAAAGGGATTGATCGGAATCCTCCACAATAAACTCGGGACAGTTTCGGTCCATATTGACTTTTCCCACAAAAGCCCCCAGGCCCGCATCGATAAAGAGGTCCAAAAGAAACTCCGTACTTTCCTTATGAACGGAACCAAAGATTACGGAACGGGTGGTTCCGTTTTTCCAAAGGGCATGAACCACCTGGGGATAGATTTCCTTGGCATAGGAAAGGTCTTTGAATTTGCTTTCCTCGGGAAAGGTATACTCCTCTAGCCAGGGGAGCAGCTCCTTGTCCAGACCCAGTCCCCGGTTGGCGAACTGGGGAGCATGGAAGTGCAGGTCCACAAATCCCGGCAGGATTATGCGGTGGCCGTAGTCCGTTATAGCACAGCCTTTATATTCTTCGGGAAGGGTGGCATAGGTGCCGATCACCCGGTCCCCATTTACGACAAGATAACCATTTTCCAGGGTTCGTAGTTCTTCCATGGAAGGACTGTCTACAATATTGCCTTTGTAAACGGTTATATGTTCATGATCCGTGGTCATAGATATTCACTTCCTTTATCGTGATGTACTTGTTGATAGTTCTTAACTACATTATAGGGTTTATCAGAAGAACAAACAAGATGAAGAAGGATTGATTTATGAAACCTACACAAAACAAATTTATTATTGTTAATTTTTTAATAATATATTTCGGGACAAAGGGGGGATGAATCCCAAGGGATTGGTTATTTTATATAAGAAGAGGGGAAGCCCTTCGGGGAAAAGGAAAAGACGAATTAAAGGGTTTCGTTATAGCAAAAGTGTTGTATAATATAACAAGACCTAAATCATGAAATGAAGTGTATAGGAATAAGAGATTGAGAGGAAGAATAATATGAAAAGTAAAAAAATGTTGCGGGGAAAAAGACTGTTGATCCTCACGCTGGTTTTCTTTTTAAGCTTCACCCTGTTTAGCGGTGCTATGGAAGCGGAAGGTCCAAGGGGAGAAAGCCGGGGGGAAGAAGGGTCTTATCTGGTTATGGAAAGAGTCACGGATTGGTTTTCCATGGATAATTTTGAAGTAATAGAGAATGCGATGGATCGCATTGAGGAGATAACGGACTCCATTGGACGGGGGACGGAAAGAATCGGAGAGTCCATCGATAAAATAACGGACTTCATCGGTTTTGGTGACAACAACTCCGGGGAAGAGTCCGGGGAGGAAGAAGGCATCAACGAAGAGCAGGATAAAAAAGATACCGGGGAAGTAAGGGGTACATTTACCACGAAGGACGGGGACGGGGTGGAAGATATCCGGGTGAATCTGGGGAACTATGCAACCTACACAAACAGTACCGGAGACTTTGCTTTCGATGAAATTCCCTATGGAATCTATACCTTAAGCTATCAAGCCTCGGAGAGCGGAGAACTGAAACCCGTTGAAGAGATCCTTCTGGATGGTGAGAACAATCGCTATGTGATAAACCTGGTAATCGAGCAGGAACCCTCAGAAGCCGGTGAAGCCCAGGAGGAAGAGATTATTGTGGACGCCGTATCCGAAGAGGCTCCCGAAGAATCTCCGGAGGCTGATCCGGAGGAGGACCGGGGAGTGTTAGGGCTACTCCTGATTCTGTCCTTGTTGTTACTGGCCATTGTGTTGATCTTTGTTCTTAATCGAAAGCATATCAAAATCATCGATGCTAAAACCGGGGAAAGTTTAGGAAAAAGGAAAGTTGATATCAAGGCGGTTACCTGGATTGACTTAACCGAGGAGTTTCAAGAGGCAGCGGAAGAAAAAATCCGGATACGCTTTATCCGCTCCGCTTTGAAAAAGCTTTACGGCAAGAAGGTGATTTTCACCGTGGGGGACCAGGTGATTGCGGAAATACCGGAATACACCGGGGAACTGGACTTTTTGATTCGCCGAAAACCCCTGGAGGAGGCGAATTCCTATGAAGAGGCATCCGAGGATTTCCGAGAATAAAGGAAAAGGCCGGGTTAGGGCATCTGACGGATATATTGTTTAATTCCTTGGGCAATGGGCATATATTAGCATAGAAGAATATAAAGCTACTAAACATCAAGGAGGAAAATCAATGAAAAATACTGCTATGCGTACCTATGTGGGGAGAACCCCATTAATACGGGCAAAAAATCTTGAAGAAAAGCTGGGGATACGAAAGATTTATTTAAAACTCGAAGGAAACAATCCTTCCGGCCATCTCGAAGACCGTTTAGCCTACTTAATCGTGCGGGATGCCCTATCAAAAGGACAAAAAAATATATGCCTGGGAAACAGTGGAAGGCTGCTGTATTCCTTGGCATACCTGTCTAAATATTTCGATGTGAATCTGGTACTGTTTGCCCCGAAGGACTCCCGGATTTCTGAAAACCGGTTTATTATGGATAATGATAAAATTGAAATCCATGCCGTGGGAGAAAATGAAATGGACTGTATTGAAAAAAGCAATCAATGCGCTGAAGAAAACCGGTATTATAATGCCAATCCCGGTATGACGAATAATATTTTATACATTTACAGCTTTTCCTATCTGGCCAGTGAGATCAACACCCGATTGAAAAAAGATCCCACCACGTTGTTTTCTCAAACCGGGGAAGGGTTTTCCATTTCCGGATTGTACTCCGGCTTGAAACAGTCCTGGATCAATGAAGAAATTGAGCAGCTGCCCCAATTGTTTGCCTGTAGCACCAGTGAAGGCAATCCCATTGTGGAATCCTTTAAAAAGGGCAGTCGGGAAATCATCAAGGTTCAGGAAGAGGATATCTCCGAGAGTAAGTACAATAAAAATCTATTGCATCAAATTGACGGCAACGCTCAGGAAGCCCTGAATGCGGTGTACGACACAAAGGGAGCGGTGGTATCGATTTCCGATGAAGAACTGCTGCGCTACAAAGAAGAATTTCAAGCCCTGGAGAACATTCACGTCTCCACGGAAAACGCTTATCCCATTGCGGCCTTTATGAAAACCTATGAAGAGGGAAAACTGGAAAACGGAACCCATGTAGTCGTGTTAAAGGACGGGAAAGTAGACTTGGACATAAAGGAAGTGGACAAAAAAACCCTGCCCCTTCCCTATGATGAATTCCTGGAATTACTGGACAGCTGGCTGATCCAGTACTCGGATCCCCTGGTGGAAATACAGGAGGCTTTTGACAACGCCTTAGAGGGCGGCTTTGTATTAACGGCCTACTTCGACGATGAATTAGCCGGGATCTGCGTTTTATCCAAGACCAGCTTTGACGACTTCTTTCCGAAGTACCATCTGTCCTATATCGCCACGAAGAAGGAAATCAAAGGCAAGGGAATCGGAACCCAGTTGATGCAAAGAGCCATTGAACTGGCGGAGGGGAACTTATCCCTGCATGTGGAGGTTGAAAACGAGAATGCCATTAAGCTTTATGAAAAGATGGGCTTTAAACGGAAATATTACCGAATGCTCTACGACGGACTGGAAAAACAGGAGGACTAAATTGCAGTAAGGGACTGACCGTGATCGACCGTGCAGAATCAAAAATCATAACAAAACCCCCAGGGACCAACGGATATGGTCCCTGGGGGTTTTGTTGTTTTCGGATTTCGGTCTACAGGACTTCCCGCAGTTTTTCTACAAAGGTAACATTTTCTTCCATGGTTCCAATGGAAACCCGGATAAAGTTTCCGTAAATCGGACGGATGATAACCCCTCTTTTTTGCAGTTCCACAAAAATTTCCTGGGCGTCCTTTTTCACATCCACAAAAATGTGGTTGGTTTCCGAAGGGGCAAACTCCAGATTCAGTTCTTGGAAAATCTTATAAAGGTAGCGCTTTCCCTCTTCATTGACATCGTAGCTTCTTTGAAGAAATTCGTCGTCCTTCAAGGCGGCGATGGCTCCTACTTGGGCCAGGGTATTCACATTAAAGGGTCCGCGGATTCGATTGATATGGTCAATAATTTCCTCCGAGGCCAGGGTATAGCCAACTCGAAGGGCGGCCAAGCCGTAGGCTTTGGAAAAGGTGCGCATAATGATTAAATTCGGATACTTCGGTAAGTATTCCAGAGCATTCTTTGGATAATCCTCCCGGGTTACATATTCCCGGTAAGCCTCGTCGTAAACCACAACGATGTCTTGAGGAACGCTTTGCAAGAAGTCATCCAGGACGTCTTTGGTAAACATGGTGCCCGTAGGGTTGTTGGGATTGCATAACCAAATCAGACGGGTTTTATCCGTGATTTTCTCTTTCATCCCCTCCAGGTCGTAGGCGTGGTTTTTAAGAGGAACCACCACGGGGACCCCGCCCATCATTTTGCAGGTACTGATATAACGAGGGAAGGTGATATCCGCCATAATGACTTCGTCCCCTTCTTGAATAAAGGTCTTGGAGATCTGATCCACCATTTCATCGGAACCGCTGCTGGGCAGTATCTGGGTGGTTTTGATATTGAATTTTTCAGCAATGGTTTCCTTAAGGTCCGTAGTATTGCCGTCGGGATAGATGTTTAAGTGGCTCAGCGCATCTTGGATGGCCTGTTTGGATTTCTCGGAACAGCCCAGGGGATTTTCGTTAGAGGCAAGCTTAATTACCCGATCCAAGCCGTATTCCCGTTTTACATTTTCCATGGGTTTACCCGGCTTATAAGCCTGTAAATCTTTAATTTGTGGACGAAATTCTATGGTCATAAAACAACCTCCTTGTGATTTTTGTTGAAACGTTCAAAATCTATTATAACATATCTGAAAAAAATTGGCCCCGGAAATAAAAAAAATCTAAATTTTTGGCCAAAAAAAAGAGGGATTCGATGAAAGATATAGAATAGTATATTAAGTCAAAAAATTCTAACCTAAACTGGAGGGAAGTATATGAGAGTTTATAACGGGAAAGAAATCAGAAATGTTGCGGTACTGGGTCACGGTGGAAGCGGAAAGACTACCTTAACGGAAGCCGCCCTGTACAGTGCGAAGGCAAAAAATCGAATCGGAAATGTGGATGATGGGAATACAACTTCGGATTTTGATAAAGAAGAAATCGATCGAAAAACTTCCATCAGCACTTCGTTAATCCCCATAGAATGGAAGGACCATAAAGTTAATTTTCTGGATACCCCGGGATACTTTGATTTTATCGGAGAGGTGCAAAGCGCAAGAAAGTTTGCGGGAAGTCTTCTGATTATGGTGGATGCCACAGGAGGCATTGAAGTTGGAACGGAAAGCGCCTGGGATTATGCCATGGATAAAGACCGACCGACCTTTATTTTTATAAACAAAATGGATAAGGAAAATGCGGATTTTCCCAAGGTATTGGCGGAGCTACGGGAAAAGTTCGGTAAAAAAGTGGCACCCTTTCAGATTCCCCTGGGAGAAAACGATAGTTTTATCGGGAATGTGAACGTAGTAAAGATGATTGCCAGAGAATATACGGGCACGGATTGTATAGAAAAAGAAATTCCCCAGGAGAAGTTGGGGGAAGCGGAGTCCATGAGAGAGATGTTAATCGAGTCTGTGGCGGAAAGTGATGAAGAATTACTGGAAAAGTATTTTGAAGGGGAGGAATTTACCGAGGAGGAGATTCAAAAAGGACTTCGAAGCGGCGTGATTTCCGGGGATATCGTTCCCGTTATTTGCGGTTCCACGGTGAAGAACATCGGAATTCATACCCTGTTGGATATGTTAGTGGACTACTCCCCCTCAGCGGAGGATATGCCTCCGAAAGAAGGGATCAACCCTCAAAGCGAAGAAGAAGTGGTACGGGGTTTTGAACCGGAAGAGCCCTTTTCCGCCCAGGTATTCAAAACCATTGTGGATCCCTATTTGGGGAAAATCACGATTTTCAAAGTGTTTTCCGGTTCCCTGAAGTCTGATACGGAAGTGCTGAACGCCAATAAGGACCAAAAAGAAAAAATGGGAACGCCCTTTTTACTTCGGGGAAAGGAACAGTCCGAGGTAACGGAGGTAAGAGCCGGAGATATCGCCGCGGTTTCCAAACTGCAGTATACCAATACGGGGGATACGCTTTGCAGCATCGACCACCCCGTGGTATTCAGCCCCATCGAATTTGATGAACCCCAACTGACCTTGGCCATCAAACCGAAAGCCCGGGGGGATGAGGAAAAAATCAGCACCGGTCTTCAAAAGCTCTTCGAAGAGGATCCCTCCTTTAGATTCGAACGGAATAAGGAAACCAAGCAAACCCTGATACGGGGACAGGGGGAACTGCATATTAAAATAATTTGCAATAAGCTTAAGAACAAATTCGGTGTGGACCTGGATTTAGAAGATGCGAAAGTTCCCTACCGGGAAACCATCAAAGGCAAATCCGATGTTCAAGGGAAGCATAAAAAACAATCCGGAGGCCACGGGCAATACGGAGACGTGAGAATGACCTTTGAACCTTCGGCGGAACCCTTTGAGTTTGTGGAAAAAATCGTCGGCGGTTCCGTGCCGAAGGCCTATATCCCGGCAGTGGAAAAAGGGCTTCTTGAGAGTATGGAAAAAGGAGTTTTAGCGGGACAACCGGTAACCAAAATTAAAGCGACCCTATACGATGGATCCTACCATGACGTGGATTCTTCGGAGATGGCATTTAAAGTGGCGGCTTCCATTGCCTTTAAGAAGGGAATGGAACAGGCCAATCCTGTGTTATTGGAACCGATTGTAAAAGTGGAGATCCAGGTACCGGAGGATTATATGGGGGATGTTATGGGAGACTTGAATAAACGAAGAGGAAAAATCAACGGCATGATGCCTCAGGATAACGGAAAGCAGATGGTCACGGCGGAAGTACCCCAGTCGGAAATGTTTAAATACGCCATTGACCTTCGTTCCATGACCCAGGCAAGAGGAACCTTCGATATGGAATTCTTAAGATACGATGAAGTTCCCTCAAGCTTAAGCAAGAAAATTATAGAATCCCTAATCGAGGAGAATGAACAGGATTAATTAAAGGTAAGAAGACCGCACCAAGAAAACGTCACCAAGAAAGTATTAGAGCCTATCAATTGTGGTGGGCTCTTTTTTCTGGAAAGACGGCCCCGCCGGGGGGATTATAAATGCTTTCTAAACCCCCTGTTTGAAGTTTGGTATAATGGATAATTATCAACCAGGAAAGAGCTTTTTAAAAAAAGTCTCATAAACATATTATACAAGGAGGGCTAGTATGATATGCTAGGAATATCATGATGGAAAAACTATTATGATCCCCAGTTTGGGGCAAGACCCCTGACGTGGGGCATACAAAATATATGGAAAGTGAACCTCCCACGACTAAAGTCTTAGGCTTCTAAAAGTCTTGGTTCACCAGACTTAGTGATTAGAAATAGTCCCTACGATTGTTAGGTTATGATACCCTCGGTTGACGCATCAGACCGTTGCTCTATCGTATATATTTAAGTAGAAGTTAAGGGAACGCTTCGGTGATATATACGTAAAAAGCCTAGTGATCATTGTCGAGATGAAGTCGGATTCCTTGTGTGGTAACAGTACAAGGATACGCATTACCTACAGTTATGTAGAGGATTTACCTGTTAAGGAGGTTACATTATGGTTTATGTTATTAATCAAGAAAAACAACCGCTTATGCCTTGCCATAATGTAATCGCCCGGTTGTTACTAAAACAAGGCAAAGCAAAAGTCAAGTCAAAAACACCCTTTACCATCCAATTGTTATACAACACAAGCTCTTATATTCAAGACATTACCCTTGGTATGGATACCGGTAGTTCTAAGGTGGGTGTCGCTGCCGTTACTGAAAAATCCAAAGTGGTCTATGTATCAGAAATAACACTTCGAAATGATATTTCGGAAAAACTGACAAGACGGGGCAAGTATTGACGAACCCGACGCAGCAGAAAAACGAGATACCGTAAGCCCCGTTGGAGGAATCGGAAAAACAGCATTAAAAAACACCGTTTTTCCCCAACCATGACCAGTAAGTTTCATGCGCATATGAAAGAAATTCATTTTGTTCAGTCCATATTACCGATTAGTAACATGGTGTTAGAAACCGCCAACTTTGATTCTCATGCGCTGAAAAACCCGGAGGTATTAAAGAATAAGTTATTATACCAACGCGGAGTGAACTATGGTTATGCCAATGCCAAGGCCTATGTTTTGCATAGAGATAACCATACCTGTCAATACTGTAGTGGTAAGTCTAGGAATCAACGATTAGAAGTGCATCATATTGTATTTAGAAAAAACGGTGGCGCTGATGAACCGGAAAATTTACTTACCTTATGTAAAAGCTGTCATGACAAGGTTCATTTACACCTTATACAAATAATGTTATCCGGAAAACAGAAAGGCGATCTAAAACATGCTACACAAATGAACAGTATGAGAATGCAATTATTAAAAAGAATTCCGGAGGCAAGGGAAACTTTTGGATTTATAACCAAAGAGCACAGACAGTTGTTAGGATTACCAAAAGAACACTATATGGATGCTGTCGTTATTGCCAGTCAAGGGAAGAACGTTGAAGTCAGTATAGAAAAGGTATTGTTAAAAAAACAAGTAAGCAGTGGCGATTATCAGCAAACCAAAGGGATTCGAAGCCAACAATCAATTCCTACAGGTAAGATCCAAGGTTTTAGAAAATTTGACAAAGTATCTTACTTAGGAAAAACGTATTTTATTAAAGGAAGAATGACTTCCGGTTATGCTATTTTAATGGACATTCACGCAACAAAGATAGATTTTAGTACAGCACCAAAGGGTTATAAGACTCCAAAGTTAAAAAACTGCAAGAGAATTACTGCAAGAAGTAATGCAATGATTGATTCAAAACCAATTCAAGACCGATTCAATTCATCTCACGACTAAAGTCACGAGTATTCTTGAATCCATTATAAAATATCCGAGAAGGTGCTGGAAAATGAGGTGCAAGCCGGGAATCATTTCATCCTGAAGGAAGTAGAGGGTGAATTGGTACTGGAACAAAAGAAACAGACATAGGAGCGATTATATGGCAAAAGCGAAAACGAAATTCTGTTGTACCGAGTGCGGTTACGAAAGTCCTAAGTGGATGGGCCGGTGCCCCGGCTGTCAACAGTGGAACACCTTCGAGGAAGAACGGGTGGCCTCGAAGAAGGAAACCAAGCGGTCCGCTACCACGGGGCCCAGTAAGAAACCCCAAAGCATTACAAAAATCACCTCCGGGGAGTATTCCCGCTACGACACAAAAATAGAAGAGCTTAACCGGGTGCTTGGAGGAGGAATAGTGAAGGGCTCCCTGTGTCTGATCTCCGGGGAACCGGGGATCGGAAAATCCACATTGATTCTTCAGTGTAGCAGCAATATGGCAAAGGCCTATGGAAAAGTCCTCTATGTATCCGGTGAGGAATCCGAGGAGCAGATCAAAATGCGGGCGGAACGTTTAGGAGCCATGGAAGAGGATTTACTGATCGTATCGGAGACCAATATCGGGGTGGTGGAGGAATACGTGAGCACCTACGAACCGAAATTTTTGATAGTGGACTCCATTCAAACCCTCTACCGGGAGGATTTAACTTCGGCCCCCGGCAGCGTATCCCAGGTGAAGGAGTGCGTTAATAACCTGATGCGCATTGCAAAGACCACCAACATTCCCATCTTTATTGTGGCTCATGTAACAAAACAGGGGGAGCTGGCGGGGCCCCGGGTCCTAGAGCATATGGTGGATGCGGTGCTTCACTTTGAAGGGGAACGAACCATGGAATTTCGAATCCTTCGGGCGCTGAAAAACCGCTTCGGAACCACCAGTGAAATCGGGGTTTTCGAAATGCGAGAGGAAGGGCTGATTGAAATCTTCAACCCTTCAGAGCTTTTTCTGGAAACCCTGAATGAAAAAAATGAAGGGGCGATTGTGGTGTCCACTGTGGAGGGGACCCGGCCCTTACTTGTGGAAATTCAAGCCCTGGTGACGGAAAACAACATCGGCTTCGCCCGGCGAACCGCCGTAGGCATTGATCATAATCGGCTGAATTTAATTATCGCGGTTTTGGAAAAGAAACTGAATATCCCCCTGGGGAATTACGATGTTTATGTGAATGTGGTAGGGGGGCTGAAGCTCGAAGGGACCTCCTATGATTTAGGGGTGGCCCTGAGTATTTACAGTAGCGTGAAAGGTCTGGAGCTGCCCTCAAGAAAAGTCATGGCCATCGGAGAGCTCAGCCTAACCGGAGAAATCCGACCGGTGGCTAATGCAGAGAAGATGATTAAGGAAGGGATGAAAATGGGTTTTGAGTCGGTGATGATTTCCAACCGCAACAAAAAGAAACTGAATATGGGCTCGAAAAACCTTCTGGGAGTGGATACCTTGCGGCAGGCGGTGCAGGATATTATTCGTTGATTCATCCATTTGCTGAAGCATCCTAAAGAAACACAGGAGGCATAAAAACAAGAAAAGATAAAAAACAAAAAGACAAATAAGAGGCAAAAAAAAACCAAGCCGGAGGAAGAATCCTCCGGCTTGGTTTACGGGAGCGCCTCCCGGATTTTTTACAGCGGTTCCGCTTTCATAGCGGTCCCTGTTTTACAGCAGTCCGTACTTTCCGAGAAGTTTCAGTTGTTTGTAATAATCCTCCGTCATTTTTTCCGTGTCAAAATCGAAGGTGTTGCATAGGGCAAAGAGATAGAATAAATTCGTTGAAATTTCCTGTTTGATCTTCTCTTCACAGGTGGTGCAAAGTTCTCCCTCGACGTGGTCCGACATGTGGGATTTGAGTTTTGAAAAAGTGATGTCATCGGGAACTTCCGGTTTTTCCGCACAGATTTTTATACAACCGCAACTGGTACTGGCCTTGGCCACTGCACGGTTTACCCTTGCGCTGCTTTCCTGGACTTTGCTTAAAATATCAAGAATGCTTTTATGGCGAATTAAGACTTCATCCACTAAGGCTTGGAATTCACCTAACGAAAAATTTTTGTCCATAATTTCAACCCCTCGGATTTGTTTAGTAATCTTTAGCTATATTATACTTTTTCAAAGAACCGGTTGTCAATGGAAATAGGGGATTATTTAGAGGGATTCCTGAAGGATAGGGCAAAAGTGCATCTTTGAAAGGAATATTGACAGAAAAAAAAGCCTATGATAAAATATGTGGTTTGTTTGACTGATTAAGTGGTATGGGGTATAATTTAAAGGAGAGCAAATAGAGAATCTGGAGGAAATTATATGTATACTATTGGTGATAAAGTGGTTTATCCTGTTCATGGAGCAGGGGTTATTGAAGCGATTGAAGAAAAGGAAATCCTGGGAGAGTTAAGACGATACTATATTATGAAAATGCCTCTGGATGATATGAAGGTCATGATTCCCCTGGATGGCATGGATCAGATCGGAATTCGTGAAATCATTAATCAACGGGAAGTGGAGTTGGTTTTTGCGGTTTTATCCGCTCAAATCACAGAAATGTCTGCAAACTGGAATAAAAGATACCGGGCGAATATGGATCGAATAAAGACCGGGGATGTTTTCGAAGTGGCGGAAGTGGTGAGGAACTTAACCCTGAAAGACCGGGAGAAAGCCCTGTCCACCGGGGAACGAAAAATCATGCAAAATGCTAAACAAGTTCTGTTAAGTGAACTGATTTTAGCCACGGGAAGAAGCAAGGAGGACTTATTAACAGAAATAGAAGTTCTGATTGAGTGAAGTTCTGATTGAGTGAAGTTCTGATTGGGTAAAATGGCCTTTGGAACAGCTGATTTTTCCGTTTAAAGCTAGGGGTAAAGGGTATAAAAAGGGTTGCAACGGCAATGGGCCTACATTAAAAATTTAACATAAAAACTACAAAAAACAGGAGGTGAAGGAATGGTTAACAAAATTGTAAGGTGGATTTTTGCCTTGCTGGGGGGAGTATCCGGAGCATTGCTTTTTCATAATGGCGCACAGTTTTATGAGGGTATCGCAAATAATTTTTGGTATATGGTTCTGGGCTACTCTGTGTCATTATTGTTCGGCGGACTTATATTTTTCTTAGTTTCTCCATTAATCATTAAATTCGGCAGAGGTGTGGCAAATTGGATAGAACAGGAACTCTCAAAGGTCCCCACCTCGGACATTATTTTCGGATCCATCGGGCTTTTAATCGGACTTATCCTGGCGTATATCATCAGCAGATTGTTGGGAAATATCCCCTTTCCATTTATCGGTACGATTCTATCAATACTAGTGGCGATCTTTTTAGGATATCTCGGCGTAAGCCTGGCCACCAAACGAGGTCAGGATATTTCATTGTTGAATACCTTTCCGGGCTTCGGCACGGAGAAGGATTGTGAAAAAGAGATTGAAAAAATTAAGAATGACAGTTCCCGGCCCTGTCCCAAAATTTTAGATACCAGTGTAATTATTGACGGACGGATTGCAGACATTTGTAAAACCGAGTTTTTAGAAGGGCCCCTGATTATTCCCGAGTTTGTGCTGGAGGAACTGCGCCATGTGGCGGACTCCTCAGCAGCCTTAAAACGAAACCGGGGAAGACGGGGGTTGGATGTGTTAAACATCATCCAAAAAGAACTGGATATTGAAGTGAATATTCTAGACCATGGCTTTGAACAGGCCTATGAAGAAAATTTAGAGGTGGATGTTAAACTGTTAAAACTGGCCCAACAACTGGGAGGCAAAGTCATCACCAATGACTACAACCTGAACAAAGTCGCGGAGTTTCAAGGCGTTCCCGTACTTAACATTAATGAGCTGGCAAATGCGGTAAAACCCGTGGTGCTTCCCGGGGAAGAAATGGAAGTGGAAGTGATTAAAGACGGTAAGGAATCCGGTCAGGGACTGGCTTATCTAGACGATGGAACCATGATCGTAGTGGAAAGCGGCCGAAAACACATCGGAAACACCATAGAGGTCTTAGTCACCAGTGTACTGCAAACCGCAGCGGGAAGAATGATTTTTGCCAAACCGAAGAAAATGGAAGGAAAATCCGCATAAGCATAGCTTACAAAGGGGGGCTTTAGCAAATAAGGCTCCCCTTTTCCCGAATCATCAATCGACGGAAACAGGAGGTGGAAACCTTGGGAAATAAAGAAGAGAATCAAAGCCAAGGGGTCAGCGCAATTGTGGTGGCCGGGGGAAAGGGAAAAAGAATGGAAAGAACCTATAATAAGCAGTACATCGATTTAATGGGGATCCCTATATTGGCCCACACCCTGGGGCATTTTGAAAATTATTCAAAAATCGATGAAATCGTGCTTGTGGTGGGAAAGGGGGAAGTGGAGTTTTCAAGAGAGCGGATTGTGGAAAAATTCAACTTCACCAAGATCAAAAGCATTGTGGAGGGGGGAGAGGAGCGGTACCATTCGGTGTATAACGGTATTAAAGCCGTATCCGAAGCCTCGGATATGGTGGTGATCCATGATGGGGCCCGGCCCTTTGTAACCGACGGGATCCTGGAGGAAAGCATTCAAGCCGCAAAGATCCATGGCTGCTCCATTGTAGGGATGCCGGTTAAGGACACCATTAAAGTCATCGATGAGGAGGGTTTTGTGAAGGATACGCCGAAAAGGGAAAACCTATGGCTTGTTCAGACGCCTCAAACCTTTAAAAAAGAGGTGATCCTCCAAGCCCATAAAAAAAGAGCGGCAGAAAACCTTTCGGTGACCGACGATGCCATGCTGGTGGAAGCTCTGGGAATTAAAGTGAAAATGGTCCGGGGAAACTATGAGAATATGAAAATCACCACACCGGAGGATTTGGAAATCGGTGAGGGCATCATAAAAAGAAGGAAAATAAACCCCCTGTTTCTGTAAGGCTTTTGTTTTAGGGGGAAATCTTTTATAATTAAAAAATAATAAGAATCCGTGAAAAGAAAGGAGGTTAACCTATGAGAGTGGGAATGGGATATGACGTACATAAATTTCAGCAAGGACGGCCCTTGATTCTTGGGGGGATTGCAATTCCCTATGAAAAAGGTTTGATGGGGCATTCCGATGCCGACGTTTTATTGCATGCCATAAAGGATGCCCTGCTGGGCGCCGCCGCATTAGGGGATATCGGAAAACATTTTCCCGATACCGACCCGGCCTATAAAGGGGCCGACAGCATGGAACTGTTAGTTCATGTAGGGAAATTATTAAACCGGGAGGGTTATCAAGTGAATAATATTGACGGAACCCTCATCGCGGAAAAGCCGAAAATGGCTCCCTATATTCCGGAGATGGTCCGGAGCATTGCAAAGGCCCTGGCCATTTCCGAGGGGCAAATCAATATCAAAGCCACAACCACGGAAGGCCTGGGCTTTGAAGGAAGGAAAGAAGGGATTGCCTCCATGGCAATTGCCAGCATCGAAAATATTCAATCATCCTCTTAACCGGAAACTTGACTGACAGAGCCTAATGGGATAAAATGAGTTTTAATGCATTATACAGCGCTCATCTCTATAGGTTAGGGATGGGTTTTTTTACTCAGTAGAGGAATAAAAAAATGGAGCGTGAAAAAATGGGAAAAAAGAAAAAAGAATTTGTAGAAGAAATCACTCCGATGGAGCAGGATTTTGCAAAGTGGTATACCGACGTTATTAAGAAAACCGATTTAGTGGATTATTCCCCGGTAAAAGGTTTTATGGCAATTAAGCCCTATGGATTTGCCATTTGGGAAAATCTGCAGGCCTATGTGGACAAAAGATTCAAAGATACGGGGCATAAAAACTGTTATTTCCCCTTATTGATTCCCGAAAGCTTATTAAAGAAGGAAGCGGAGCATGTGGAAGGTTTTGCTCCGGAAGTGGCCTGGGTAACCCACGGAGGGGATGAAGAATTAGCAGAACGACTGGCGATTCGACCGACGTCGGAGACGATCATCTGCGAAATGTATTCCCGGTGGCTAAACTCCTATCGGGATCTTCCTTTCCTATATAACCAGTGGTGCAATGTGGTACGGTGGGAAAAATCCACCCGGCCTTTCCTAAGAACCTCGGAATTTTTATGGCAGGAAGGTCATACCCTGCACGAAACCGAAGAAGAAGCCCAGGAAGAAACCCTGCAAATGCTCAATATTTATAAAGAAACGGCGGAGGAACTGCTGGCCATGCCGGTGATTGTAGGTATCAAAAGCGAAAAAGAGAAGTTCGCCGGAGCCCACGCCACCTATACCATGGAAGCCCTAATGCATGACGGAAAAGCCCTGCAGGCCGGGACTTCCCATAATTTAGCTCAGCACTTTACCAAGGCCTTTGACATCAGCTACTTAAGCCGGGAAGGCAAACAAGCCTATCCTTATCATACCTCTTGGGGAATTTCCACAAGACTGATCGGAGGCATTATCATGGTCCATGGAGATAACCGGGGACTGGTTCTCCCTCCGGGGGTGGCACCGACCCAAGTGGCGATTGTACCGATTGCCACTCATAAAGAAGGCGTGCTGGATAAAGCCTCGGAGATCTTTGAACAATTGAAGGATCTTGCCCGGGTGGAGCTTGACGATCGGGAAAACTATTCCCCCGGCTGGAAGTTTAACGAATGGGAAATGAAAGGGGCCCCCCTACGGATCGAAATCGGCCCCCGGGACATTGAGAATAAACAAGTGATGGTTGTCCGCCGGGATACCCTGGAGAAAACGCCGGTACCCATAGGGGAACTGGAGGCCCGGATTCCGGAACTCTTAAAGGAAATCAACACCAATTTATTTGAAAAGGCTAAAAAAATGCGGGATGAAAATACTTTCTATGCCAAGAGTCTAGAGGAATTAAAGGAAATTATGGATACCACCCAGGGTTTTGTTAAGGCCAACTGGTGCGTAGATCCCCAGTGTGAAGAGACGATCAAAAAAGAAACCGGGGCCACCATGCGGTGCATCCCCTTTGAACAGGAAGACCTAGGCGGCGACTGCCCCTTCTGCGGAAAAGAAGGAAAGTCTGTAACCTATTTTGCCAAGGCCTATTAATAGTAAAAGGAAGACCCTAGAAGCGATAAAGGAGGAATATCAATGTCGGTAAGAGTAAGGTTTGCTCCCAGTCCAACGGGATTTGTGCATATCGGAAGTCTTAGAACCGCCTTATACAATTATTTATTTGCCAAGGGAAAGGGCGGAAAATACATCCTTCGTATTGAGGATACGGATCGGGCCCGTTATGTGGAAGGCGCCATTGAAGGCATGGTTGAATCCATGAACTGGGCAGGAGTCAATCATGATGAAGGCTTTCAACTGGAAAACGGGCAATTAATGGAAGAGGGAGAATTCGGTCCCTATATGCAGTCCAGAAGATTGGAAATTTATCAAAAACATATTAAGCAGCTGCTTCATCAGGGAGATGCTTATCCTTGTTTCTGTTCCATGGAAAGAATCGATCGAATAAGGGAAGAACAAAAGGCCCGGGGGGAAACGCCGAAATACGACGGCCATTGTAAGGGGCTTTCCCAAGAGGAAGTAAACGAGAAAATAGAAAACAATGAAGAGCATGTGATCCGGTTAAAGCTTCCGGAAAAGGAGGAAATTGTGTTTGAGGACATGGTGCGGGGAAAAATGTCCTTTCATACCGATGACATCGATGACCAGGTGCTTATTAAATCCGACGGATTCCCCACCTATCATTTCGCCGTGGTGGTGGATGACTATTTAATGGGGATCACTCATATTATTCGAGGGGAAGAATGGGTAACCTCCACACCGAAACATATTCATTTATACAAATCCTTTGGTTGGGATGTTCCTAAATATGTGCACCTGCCCAATATTTTGAATAAGGACAAGAAAAAGCTCAGCAAGCGGCAAGGGGACGTAGCCGTGGAGGACTTTAAAAAGAAGGGCTATCTACCCGAGGCCCTGGTGAATTACATTGCCTTGATCGGCTGGAGTCCCGAGGATAACCAGGAGATTTTTACCATGGAGGAACTGCAGGAGAAGTTTGACTTAAAACGGGTATCCAAAAGCGGCGGGGTCTTCGATGTGGAAAAACTCAACTGGATGAACAATCATTACATTAAAGAGGCGGATAACCACCGTCTGGCGAAACTGGCCATTCCTTATCTGGAAGAAGCGGGATACTTAAAGTCCGGACAGGGTGAGGCGGAAATCCATTGGGTAAAAGATCTGATGGAAGTCCTTAAAGAGTATCTGGATTATATGGCCCAGGTACCTGAAAAAGCGGAGATGTTCTTTAAAGAGGAAATAGAAATCACCCCTGAGGGTAGGGAAATCCTGGGGGATGATCATATCGAGCAGCTGTTGGAGGCCTTTTATGAAAAGGTGAAAATGGCGGAGGTTATTGACGAAGCCTTCGGCAAGCAGGTATTTAAGGATCTTAAAAAAGAAGTGGGGGCCAAGGGGCCGAAACTTTTCAAACCTGCAAGAGTGGCGGTTACCGGCGAGACCCAGGGGCCTGATCTTACCTTGGTCATGAAGGTTTTGGGACGGGAAAAGCTCTTAAAGCGAATCGAATTCGTACAGACACAATTAAAAAAGTAAAGGACTTAGGGTCGATACTTAAAGTTCTCTTGCGACACCGAAGGATCAAAGGAGGTTTGGCTTAATGAAACTGTATAATACGCTGACAAAGGAAAAGGAAGATTTTCAGCCCCTGGTCCCCGGGGAAATAAGGATGTATGCTTGCGGCCCCACGGTCTATGATTTATTTCATATAGGGAATGCACGAACCTTTATGGTCTTTGATGCCATGCGAAGGTATTTTCAGTACCGGGGATACAAGGTGCACTTTGTGCAAAATTTCACGGATATCGACGACAAAATTATTAATAAGGCCAAGGACCAGGGCGTAACTTCCGAGGCGATCAGTGAGAAGTTTATTAAAGAGTACTTCAAAGATGCGGACAGCTTGGGAATTGAAAGGGCGGATGTTCACCCCAAGGTAACGGAGAACATTCCCGAAATCATTGAAATTATCCGTACCCTCCAGGAGAAGGGCTATGCCTATGAAATCCAGGGGGACGTTTATTTTGATGTTACCGGTTATAAAGATTACGGAAGGCTGTCAAAGCAAAACCTGGAGGACCTGCAGCAGGGTTCCAGGGTAGAGGTGGATGAGCGGAAAAAAAGTCCCCTGGATTTTGTGCTGTGGAAATCCTCAAAGGAAGGGGAGCCCAGCTGGGAAAGCCCCTGGGGAAAAGGCCGGCCGGGATGGCACATCGAATGCTCCGCCATGGCGAAGAAGTATTTAGGAGAAACCATTGACATCCACGGAGGGGGAGGAGACCTGGTGTTTCCCCATCATGAAAATGAAGTGGCTCAAAGTGAGGCCGCCACAGGAAAAACCTTTGCAAATTATTGGATTCATGTAGGGTATCTCAATGTAAATAATGAAAAAATGTCCAAATCCCTGGGGAATTTCTTTACGGTCCGGGATATTCGAAGGGAGTTTGACCTGGAGGTCCTGCGGTTCTTCATGCTCTCCGCCCATTACCGAAACCCGTTGAATTTCAGTAAGGAATTATTGATTTCCGCTAAAAGTGGTTTGGAACGGCTATACCATAGCAAGGAGAATCTGGAGCGACTGCTGGAAAGCGGGGGAAGCCCGGGATCTTCCGAAGAGGAAAAAGAGCTGGTAAAGCGACTGGAGGAATATGAAGAAAGATTTATCCGAAAGATGGATGACGACTTTAACACTGCCGACGGGATTTCCGTTATCTTTGACCTGGTAAAGGACCTGAATACCCATATCGGGGAAGGCACCTCCGGGGAGACGGTTTCCCGAGGCCTGGAACTGTTAAAGCGATTAACCGGTGTGCTGGGACTCTTAGAGCAGGAAGAGGAAGTCCTGGAAGAGGAGATTGAAGCCTTAATTGAGCAGCGACAGGAAGCCAGAAAAAACAAAGATTATGAACTGGCGGATGAAATTCGGGATCGCCTTCAGGGGTTAGGCATCGAGTTGAAAGACACCCCTCAAGGGGTGCAGTGGCGAAGGAAGTCTTAAGGATCGGTTGATCAATCCATAAGAAAACACCGCTTCTTTGTAGGGGATTTAGGGCTACGGAGAAGTTGTGTTTTTCTTATTTTTGCAATATAATATGGGAAAGGAAAGGTAGGAGATCTATGGAGGAATTCTTAGAAAAATTCAAAGAAAGCAAGACAACCATCGATGTAAAACAAACCTCGCCCCTGGCCCTGGCCTATGTGGGGGATGCGGTTTACGAAGTGTATATCCGAAAGGTCCTGATCGAAAATCCGGATTTATCCGTGGATAAGCTGCATAAAAGGGCGGTGAAATACGTACGGGCGAAAGCCCAGGCGGATATTGTGCTGGCCCTGGAACCGGAACTGACCGAAGAGGAATGGGTGATTGTTAAAAAGGGAAGGAACCAAAAATCCAAAACCGTGCCGAAGAATTCGGATATCGGGGACTACCGATATGCCACCGGGTTTGAAGCCTTGATCGGCTTTCTCTTCTGCCAGGAGCGGCATGAGCGTTTAATGGAAGTCATGAAAAGAGCGGTGGAAATAATTCTAGAGGAGGAAAAATGATGCAGAGTCGATTAAGTGTTCATTTGATTACCCATACCCCGGACCCGGAAAAGGTGATTGCCGGGGCTGCAAAGCTTTGTTATTCCCCGAAGGGGATCGAAGGAACCATGGAACAGTCCGATGAGGAGAAAAACCAGAAGTTTGTAAAGATGCTGGTAGGCATGGGGCATGAATCTCCTCTGGAGCATATTTCCTTTACCTTCGGGATTGAGGGCGTTTCCAGAAGTCTAACCCATCAGCTGGTGCGCCACCGCATCGGGGCCAGCTACTCCCAAAAAAGTCAGCGCTATGTGGAGGAGAAGGATTTTGCCTACATCATCCCACCGGAAATTGATAAAAGGCCAAAGGCGAAGGAAAAATACCTAAAAGCCATGGAGAAAAGCGGAGAGTATTACGAAGCGATCACCGAGGAACTGTTTAGAGATTACACCGCACTCTATAGGGAAAAGGGAGAAACGGAAAAAAATGCGGAGAAAATGGCCAAGAAAAAAGCCATCGAAGATGCCCGGTTCGTTCTGCCCAACGCCTGCGAGACTAAAATTATCGTTACCATGAACGCCAGGGCCCTGCTCCACTTTTTCAATCACCGTTGCTGCAACCGGGCCCAATGGGAAATTCGGGAACTTGCGGTGGAAATGCTGGCACAGGTAAAGAAGATCGCCCCTACGGTATTTGGCAAGGGGGGACCGAAATGTCTGGAAAATCCCTGCCCTGAAGGCTCCATGACCTGCGGGGAAATCACCGAGGTTCGGGAGCGGTTTGCTAAGCTATAAATCCGAGGAACCAGGGCTTTCGGTGGCTTTTTGCCACAAGAAAATCAGGAAGTGTTTAAGAAGTGTTTAAAATAAAGATACTGGGAAATGAAGAGGTGTAAATATGAAAAATAATAAAAAAAGCAGGAAAAATGCCCCGATGAATAAAGGCAAGAAGTTTGGCAGTGGGAAAAGCAAGCCCCCGGAAAAGAACCCCCGGGATATGGGCAAGGGAAAAGCCTTCGAAAAAAGGCCTCGTAAAGAATCAGAGCCGGAACCGGGGACGGAGGAGTCCACAAATCAAATCGAAGGAAGAAATCCGGTGATCGAGGCTCTGAAGTCGGAGCATCCCATCAACAAAATCCTGATCGATTCCGGAGATAAAAAAGGATCCGTTGTAAAAATTGTAGGCATGGCGAAGGAAAAAGGAGTGATGGTGAAGTATGTGGACCGGAAAAAGCTCGATGAAATTTCGGCAACCCGAAACCATCAAGGGGTGATTGCGGAAATTGCCGCTTATGAAACCGTGGAGTTGGAAGACTTACTGGAAAAGACCAAGGGAAAAGAACCTTTTTTCTTAATTCTCGATGAGATTATGGATCCCCATAACCTGGGTTCCATGGTGCGAACCGCCAATGCCGCCGGCGTGGACGGAATTATTATTCCCAAAAGAAGATCCGTAGGCCTGACGGTAAGTGTGGCAAAGGTAGCCCAGGGCGCCCTGGAACACGTGCCCGTGGCCAAGGTACCGAATATTGCCCAAACCATGGACCGCTTAAAAGAGCAGGGACTGTGGATAGCAGGTGCGGATATGAAGGGGGAACAGCTCCATTATGAAGCGAACCTGTTAGGTCCCATCGCCCTGGTTATCGGAGGGGAAGGGAAAGGGCTTTCAGAATTGACGAAGAAAAAATGCGACTTTTTAGTGAAACTCCCCATGGAAGGGGCGATTTCCTCCCTGAACGCCTCGGTGGCGGGAGCGGTTTTAATGTATGAAGTGGTGCGGCAGCGAAAAACAAAAGAGGCTTAAGGGTGTGTGGCGCTTGAAAGAGTATTTGATTTTAGACGGATACAATGTAATTAATGGATGGCCTGAAATCCGGAAGATTGCCGAGATTAACTTAGATGAGGCCAGAAGAGCCTTGATTGATCTGATGGCGGAGTATAAAAGCTTTAAGGGGATCGAAATCATCATTGTTTTTGATGCCTACCTGGTAAAGGGGACAAAAAAGTTAAAGGAACGACTGAAGGGCGTGGAAGTGGTTTATACAAAGGAGCGGGAAACCGCTGACAGTTATATTGAACGATTGGCCACGGAACTGGGGGAGCGGAATTACGTTTCCGTGGTCACCAATGACTGGGCCCAGCAGCAAATTGTGCTGGGAAGCGGCGGGGCCCGGGTTACTGTACGGGAGCTGGTATTGGACTTCAATGCCGCTAAAGGGAAGATTCACCGGAAAAGTGAGAAACTGGGAAGAATCAATTCCAACTCCATTTCGAAAAATATCGACGGGGAAATTCTTAGAAAGCTTGAAAAATTCAGAAAAGAATAGACGAAGTCCTTGACTTTGTGCATTTTACTAGGTTATAATTAAGGCATAGTTTTTGCAACGCTTACAAAAGGGGTGGGAGCGATGTCTATGGAAACAGGGGCTGCAAAGAGCAGTAAAGAAGCCGTATTGGAAAAAAAACAGGACTTGATTGACGAAGAGATTGTAATAAGCGCAAGGGCCGGAGAAATTGAGGCCGTTGAATACCTGATGAATAAGTACAAGAATTTTGTAAAGTCGAAAGCCCGGTCCTATTTTTTAGTCGGGGCGGACAAAGAGGATATTGTTCAAGAAGGAATGATCGGTCTCTATAAGGCTATCCGAGATTATCGATCGGATAAATTATCCTCCTTTCGAGCCTTTGCAGAATTATGTATTACCCGACAGATCATAACGGCGATTAAAACCGCAACGAGGCAAAAACACATTCCGTTGAACTCCTATGTGTCTTTAAACAAGCCCATCTATGATGAAGAGTCGGATCGAACATTACTGGACGTGATATCGGAGCAGGCTACCATAAACCCGGAAGACCTGATCATCGGCCGGGAGGAAATGGGTTTTATCGAAGGAAAACTGGGGGATGTTCTCAGTGAGCTGGAGTGGGAAGTGTTAACTGCCTATCTCGAAGGACAGTCTTATCAAGAGATGGCCCTGGAGTTGAATCGTCACATCAAATCCGTGGACAATGCCCTCCAAAGAGTCAAGCGAAAACTTGAAAATTACTTGGAGGAGCATGATAAAGAGATGGCAAATAAATAAGGATAAAGTGTTGACAACCAGGTTTGAAGCATAGTAAAATTGTTATCAAGTGATTAGGGAATACATAAATTATGAAATCTCTAAAACCGAATTGAGGAGGAAGAACAATGTCAAAAGCAAAATTTGAAAGAAATAAACCCCATGTAAACATTGGGACCATCGGTCACGTAGACCACGGAAAGACAACCTTAACCGCGGCGGTAACCATAACCATGCATAAGCGAAACGGTACCGGAGCTGCGGTAGACTTTGACAAGATTGACAAAGCACCGGAGGAAAAGGAAAGAGGTATTACGATCTCTACCGCCCACGTAGAGTACGAAACCGCAAACCGACACTATGCTCACGTAGACTGCCCGGGACACGCGGACTATGTAAAGAACATGATCACGGGAGCCGCACAAATGGACGGAGCGATCTTAGTCGTATCCGCAGCCGACGGTCCAATGCCTCAAACCCGAGAGCATATTCTTTTATCCCGACAGGTAGGCGTACCTTACATCGTAGTATTCATGAACAAGTGTGACATGGTAGACGATGAAGAGTTACTAGAGCTTGTGGAAATGGAAATTCGGGATCTCCTTAGCGAGTACGACTTCCCCGGAGACGACATTCCAATCATTCAAGGATCTGCACTAAAAGCCTTAGAAGATCCGGACAGCGAATGGGGAGACAAAATCGTCGAACTGCTTGATGCTGTAGACGAATACATCCCTGCACCGGAAAGAGACTTAGACAAAGACTTCTCCATGCCTGTAGAGGACGTATTCTCTATTACCGGACGAGGAACCGTAGCTACCGGACGGGTAGAACGGGGATCTGTAAAGGTACAGGACGAAGTAGAGTTGGTAGGACTTTCCGACCAGAAGCGAAAGCTTGTAGTAACGGGAGTGGAAATGTTTAGAAAGTTACTAGACTACGCAGAAGCGGGAGACAACGTAGGACTGTTACTACGGGGAATCCAACGAGACGAAATCGAAAGAGGACAAGTACTGGCGAAGCCGGGAACCATTGATCCTCATACGAAGTTTAAAGGGGAAGTATACGTACTGAAAAAAGAAGAGGGTGGACGACATAAGCCTTTCTTTGACGGATACCGACCACAGTTCTTCTTCAGAACCACCGACGTTACCGGTTCCATCAGCCTAGGAGAAGGAACGGAAATGGTAATGCCCGGAGACAACGTAACCATGGAAATCGAGCTGATCAGCCCGATTGCAATGGAAGAAGGTCTACGATTTGCGATTCGAGAAGGTGGACGAACCGTAGGCGCCGGTGTTGTAGCTCAAATTATAGAATAACACGGTACAAAATATCGAAAAAAATACTGTAAATAATGCTGTCCAACAACTTAACTAATAGCCATTTGGGGACTAGGAAAGCCTAGTCCCCAAAGTTTACGGAGATAATTTTTGTTGACAGCACAATAGAAATATGGTAGATTTTATTAGGTGAGCTTTAATGAGACTGGTTTGCCCATTAGATATACATTAAACATCTGCCGGTGGCGGTGTTTTTAGCTAGGAGGTGGAGAAGGTGCGAGTAAATGTTACCTTAGCGTGTGAAGAGTGTAAGCGAAGAAACTATATAACATCAAAAAACAAGAAAAATGACCCTGATCGAATAGAGTTGAAAAAATACTGTAAATTCGACAAGCATCATACTGTTCACAAAGAAACAAAATAATTCAGGTTTCGAATTTGTTTAAAAAAGGATGTGACAAGTCATGAGTGCTCAACAAGCAAGTACCACTACAAAACGAGCAAGTCTTGGGAAGTTTTTAAAAAGTGCTAAAGCGGAACTGAAAAAGGTAAACTGGCCTAACAAGCAAGAGTTAAAAACTCATACAACGGTTGTTATTTTTGTTTGTGCAGCAGCAGCGTTTGTTATTTGGATTTTAGATTCAGTGTTCGGTTTAGGATTAAGCCTAATTATTTAATGCCAGACTATAATAAAGGAGGCGAGAGAGGACTATTGCTATAAAATAGCTCCTTCATATATATGTCCCAAGAAGAAGCAAGATGGTATGTGGTCCATACCTTTTCCGGTCATGAAAAAAAGGTTCAGGCCAATATTGAAAAATTAGTGGAAAACCGAGGTATGGAAGATGTAATACAGGAAGTAAAAGTCCCCATGGAAGAGATCGTGGAGATCAAAAACGGCAAGAAGAAAATCAAGGAATCCAAACTCTATCCTGGTTATGTAATTGTAAAAATGATTGTAACCGATGAGTCCTGGTATCTGGTTCGAAACACCCGAGGGGTAACAGGCTTTGTAGGCCCGAGCTCCAAGCCGATCCCACTGACGGACCATGAGGTTCGAACCATGGGAATTGAACATGTGGTAGTAGAGGCTCCTTTTAAAAAAGGAGATTCTGTTAAAGTAACATCTGGGCCTTTTCAAGACTTTATTGGTACTATTGAAGAGATCAACATTGAGAAAGGGACTTTTAAAGTGCTAATCTCCATGTTTGGTAGAGAAACTCCGGTAGAACTAAGTTTTGATCAAGTAACAGATATTTAAGACAAGTATTTAAAGGAGGTGTAATCATGGCGAAAAAAGTTATTGGACAAATTAAGTTACAAATAGAAGCAGCGAAAGCGACTCCGGCACCACCGGTAGGCCCTGCTCTTGGACAACATGGTATTAATATTATGGGGTTCTGTAAAGAATTTAATGCAAAGACTGCGGATGATGCAGGACTTGTAATACCGGTAATCATCACGGTATATCAGGACCGATCTTTCTCTTTCATCACCAAAACTCCACCGGCGGCGGTTTTAATCAAGAAAGCGATTGGACTGAAGTCCGGTTCCGGTGAACCGAACAAAGCAAAGGTCGGTAAAATCACAAAGGCTCAAATTAAAGAGATCGCAGAATTAAAGCAACCGGATCTGAATGCTGCTACAGTGGAAACTGCAATGAGTATGGTTGAAGGTACAGCAAGAAGTATGGGTGTGGAAGTAGAAGGCTAGAGTAGAAGGTTAGTGAGGAAAAGAATGTTGAAGAATGAGTGGGAGGCAAAAGCCGCTTAACCACAAGGAGGGAAATAAAATGGCTAAAAGAGGAAAGAAATATCAAGATTCTGTTAAGTTGGTAGACCGACAAAAACAGTACAGCCCAAAGAAAGCTGTGGAACTGATTAAAGAAACAGCAAAAGCAAAATTTGACGAAACCGTGGAAGCCCATATTAAATTAGGGGTGGATTCAAGACATGCGGACCAACAGGTAAGAGGGGCAATTGTACTTCCCCATGGTACCGGTAAAGAAGTCAAGGTTTTGGTTTTTGCAAAGGGTGAAAAAGCCGAGGAAGCTAAAAATGCAGGAGCCGATTACGTAGGCGAAGCAGAATTAGCGGATAAAATTCAAAATGAAAACTGGTTCGACTTTGATGTGGTTGTGGCAACCCCGGATATGATGGGTGTTGTTGGAAAACTAGGTCGAGTTCTTGGACCAAAGGGATTAATGCCGAATCCAAAATCCGGAACGGTAACCTTTGACCTTGGAAACGCGGTTAAAGAGATCAAAGCCGGTAAGGTGGAATATCGTCTGGATAAAAGCAACATTATCCATGTTCCAATCGGAAAGGTTTCCTTTGGAGAGCAGGAAATTCATGAGAACTACAAAGCGCTTATGGATGCCATCGTTAAAGCGAGGCCTGCGGCAGCTAAGGGTCAATACCTTAGAAGCGTAACCCTGACAAGCACCATGGGACCAGGAGTTAAAGTCAGCACATCGAAACTGGAAGCCGACGAATAAACATCTTGACAGGCCAAAGGTTTGCTGATAAACTGACTATACAAATGTGAATATTTTGCCGGAGACAGTAGGTGCGAAAGCTTAATTTCCTACTTAGGCTTTGAATATAAGAAACTCAAAGACCTTTTATGTCCTCCGGACGGTAAAAGGTCTTTTTCAATTTCAAGGCAAAATAGGAGCTTTAGAAAGATTTTAAATAAGGAGGTGGCCTTCTGTGTCAAAAGCTATTGAAAAGAAGAAAGTCATAGTGGAAGAAATCAAAGATAAATTTAATCGTTCTACATCAATGCTGGTTGTTGACTATAGAGGATTAGACGTGGCGGAAGCGACGGAGCTTAGAAAACAGTTTAGAGAAGCGGGCGTGGATTACAGTGTTTATCGAAATACTTTGATTCGACGTGCGGCAAAAGAAACGGGAAATGAAGCATTAGTGGAAGATCTGAACGGACCCAATGCCATCGCATTCGGTTATGACGATCCCATCGCTCCGGCAAAAATCGCAAAGAACTTTGCCAAGGATCATGAAAAACTTGAACTAAAAGTTGGTATATTAGAAGGTGAAATGTATAAAGGTGCAGACTTAAATAAAGTTGCATCCATTCCATCAAGAGAAGAACTGATTGCAAAACTTCTTGGAAGCTTTAAAGCTCCAATTTCCAATTTTGCATATATGCTTAAAGCGGTTGCAGATAAGAAGCAAGAAGAAGAAGCCTAAATAAAAAAAATAATCGGAGGTGCTTGATAAATGACACATCAAGAAATTTTAGAAGCAATTGAAAACATGAAAGTATTAGAACTTAATGAATTAGTAGAAGCAGCGGAGGAGAAGTTTGGCGTTTCTGCAGCGGCTCCTGTAGCGGCTGCCGGTGCTGCCGGAGAAGTTGAAGAAGAAAAGACGGACTTTGACGTAGTTCTTGAAAGTGCAGGATCCGGAAAGATTAAAGTAATCAAGATTGTTCGAGAAATCACCGGTCTAGGTCTTAAGGAAGCGAAAGCATTAGTAGATGAAGCTCCTAAGGCAGTAAAAGAAGGCGTTGAAAAAGACGCAGCGGAAGAAATGAAAAGTAAATTAGAAGAAGTTGGAGCAACTGTAGAACTTAAGTAGTGATACATTTGATGCCGGCAACAGACTATTAATCACAAAACTAATCGGGTAAGAGACGCATAATGATGACTCTTGCCTGATTTTTTTATCTCTAAAATAATTATTGACACTCTTGATAGCACTATGATAAAATTATATATTGCATTGAAGTGTGCGTAATATTTTTTTTGACAAGAAATTGTAATATATATATTTAAAGCAAGGAGTGAATACAATGCCACGTCCTATCCAACTTGGAAGAAGTAAAAGAATGACCTACTCCCAGATTAATGAGGTGTTTGACGTACCCAATTTAATCGAACTGCAAAAGTCTTCCTATGAATGGTTTTTGAAAGAAGGCCTGGAAGAAGTCTTCAATGATATTTCCCCGATTGAGGACTATACGGGAAATCTGATTTTGGAATTCATCGGTTATTCCCTGGATGAAGATCCGAAGTATGGAGTTGCGGAGTCGAAGGAACGAGATGTAAACTATGCATGCCCTCTAAAGGTGAAGGTAAGACTGATCAACAAAGAGACCGGTGAGGTGAAAGAGCAGGAAGTATTTATGGGGGATTTCCCTCTGATGACGGACACGGGAACCTTTGTTATCAACGGAGCGGAAAGAGTGATCGTAACCCAGTTGGTTCGGTCCCCCGGTGTGTACTACAACATGGAACGGGACACCTCCGGTCGGGAACTTTATTCCTCAACGGTGATCCCCAATCGGGGAGCATGGCTGGAATATGAGACGGACTCCAACGGAATCATCAGCGTCCGGATTGATCGAAACCGAAAACAACCGGTGACGGTACTGCTGAGAGCCCTAGGGTACAGCAGCGACAGTCAGGTTAAAGATTTAATCGGCGAAGACGAATACCTTTTAAACACCTTAGATAAGGACAATACCACCAATGAAGAAGAAGCCTTGCTTGAAATCTACAAAAAACTAAGACCCGGGGAACCCCCCAACTTAGATAGTGCAAGAACTCTTTTGAACTCCCTGTTCTATGATCCCAAGCGGTATGACTTGGCAAAGGTTGGAAGATACAAATTTAATAAGAAACTTTCCATTGCGCGGAGAATTACAAACCAAGTAGCGGCAATGGATATTGTTGATGAATCAACGGGAGAAATCATTGTAGAAGAAGGTACGAAGATATCCAAAGCTAAAGCCTTTGAAGTAGAAAATTTAGGGATCTATGAAGTGAAGGTTTATGGCGCAGAAGACCGGATCGTAAAGGTGATCGGGAACCGGTTTGTGGATCCGAAAAAATACTTGGACTTCGACCTTTCAGAGTATAAACTGCGGGAGAAGGTTTATTATCCCGTGTTAAAAGAAATTTTAGACAGCAGTGAAACGGAAGATGAAATCAAAGGAGCTTTAAAAGATCGGAGACGGGAACTGGTACCGAAAAACATTATCCACTCTGACATTATAGCTTCTATTAGTTATGTGTTTAACCTGATCCACGGAATCGGGAACACCGATGACATCGACCACCTGGGGAATCGAAGACTGCGATCCGTGGGAGAGTTGATGCAAAATCAATTCCGGATCGGCCTTTCCCGGATGGAACGGGTGGTAAAGGAAAGAATGACCATACAAGACGTGGAAACCGTTACACCTCAAGCCTTAATCAATATTCGGCCGGTGGCGGCATCGATAAAAGAGTTTTTCGGAAGTTCTCAATTATCCCAGTTTATGGATCAGACCAATCCTTTAGCGGAACTGACCCATAAAAGAAGACTCTCGGCCCTCGGACCGGGCGGCCTTTCCAGAGAAAGGGCAGGCTTTGCGGTGCGAGACGTGCATCATTCCCATTACGGAAGAATGTGCCCTATTGAAACTCCAGAGGGACCCAACATCGGACTGATCAACTCCCTGAGTTCCTATGCAAGAATTAATGAGTATGGTTTCACGGAGTCCCCTTACCGAATTGTGGACAAGGAAAGCGCCATCGTGTTGGAAAAAACCCAGTACTTAACGGCGGATGATGAAGACGTGGCCATTATTGCCCAGGCCAATGAGCCTCTGGATGAAGAAGGACGATTTGTAAACAGCAAGGTGACTTGTCGAACCTATAACGGTGCCATTGATGTAGTGCCCCGGGACGAAGTGGACTACATGGACGTATCACCGAAGCAAGTTGTATCCGTAGCCACAGCCATGATCCCTTTCCTGGAAAACGATGATGCGAACCGGGCCCTGATGGGATCCAACATGCAGCGGCAATCCGTACCTTTGTTAAAAACCGACGCTCCTATAATCGGAACGGGAATGGAGTATCGTGCGGCAAAGGATTCAGGAGTTGTTATTGTTGCGGAAACTGAAGGCGTTGTGGAAAAATCCACAGCGACGGAAATTGTGATCAAAGGAGAAAACGGAAATAAAGAACGACACAATCTTTTGAAGTTTAAAAGGTCGAACCAAGGGACCTGCTTTAATCAAAAGCCCTTGGTCAACAAAGGGGAGTTCGTTAAAAAAGGTGACGTATTAGCCGATGGACCCTCCACGGACAACGGAGAACTGGCCCTGGGCAGAAACTGCCTGGTAGCCTTTATGCCTTGGGAAGGGTATAACTTCGAGGATGCGATACTGATTAATGAGCGGCTGGTAAGGGAAGATTCCCTAACATCCCTTCATATAGAAGAGTATGAGTCCGACGCCCGGGATACAAAACTGGGACCGGAAGAGATCACCCGGGATATTCCCAATGTTTCTGAGGACGCCCTGAGAAATCTGGACGAGCGGGGGATCATCCGCATCGGTGCAGAAGTGGACTCCGGTGACATCCTGGTAGGAAAGGTCACCCCAAAAGGGGAGACGGAACTCACTGCGGAGGAACGACTCTTAAGAGCAATTTTCGGTGAAAAAGCGAGAGAAGTTCGAGACACCTCCCTGAAAGTTCCCCACGGGGAAAACGGGATTATTATAGATATCAAAGTATTTACCCGGGAAAACGGCGATGAATTATCCCCCGGGGTAAATGAACTGGTAAGAGTGTATATTGCAAAGAAAAAGAAAATCAACGTAGGGGACAAAATGGCGGGAAGACACGGAAACAAAGGGGTAATCTCCCGGATTCTTCCGGAAGAGGACATGCCTTTCTTACCCGATGGAACCCCGGTGGAGATTGTTTTAAATCCCCTGGGTGTACCCTCGCGAATGAACATCGGTCAGGTGCTGGAAATCCATTTAGGTCTTGCGGCGAAGGCGTTAAACTGGAAAGTAGCCACTCCCGTATTTGACGGAGCGAACGAATATGACATCATGGAGGCTTTAAAAGAAGCGGGCTTCAGCGAAACCGGTAAAGTGCCGCTGATTGACGGAAGAACCGGGGAGAAATTTGATAACGATGTAACCACGGGGTATATGTATATGCTGAAACTGCATCACTTAGTTGATAATAAAATCCATGCAAGGAGTACGGGGCCTTACTCCTTAGTTACCCAGCAGCCCCTGGGTGGTAAGGCACAGTTCGGTGGACAGCGGTTTGGAGAAATGGAAGTTTGGGCCTTAGAGGCCTATGGCTCCGCTCACACTCTACAGGAAATTTTAACGGTAAAGTCCGATGATGTGGTAGGCCGTGTGAAAACCTATGAAAGCATTGTCAAGGGAGAAAATGTTCCGGAACCGGGAATTCCCGAGTCTTTCAAAGTCTTAATCAAAGAACTTCAGAGTTTAGCCCTGGACGTTAAAGTGTTAAGGGATCGTGAAACGGAAATTGAAATCCGGGAGAGTCTGGACACCGAAGGTTCCGATTTAGGCCTGGAAGAGGCACCGGTATCCTTAAATCCACCGAAGGAAAAGGATACAGTAAAAGAAGATGCAGTGGTAGAAGATATAAACAGTGAAGAAGAATAACAATTCTTGCAGGCAGATAAAAAAATCATGAAAAGTGGAAAGGAGCGATACTCCTTGTGTGAATTAAATAATTTTGAATCCATCAAAATCGGTTTAGCATCCGCAGAGAAAATCAGACAGTGGTCAAGGGGAGAAGTAAAAAAACCGGAAACAATTAACTATCGAACATTAAAACCTGAAAAGAAGGGGCTCTTTTGTGAGGAGATTTTCGGACCGACGAAGGACTGGGAATGTCATTGCGGAAAGTACAAAAGAGTTCGTCATAAAGGGGTTGTGTGTGACCGTTGCGGCGTTGAGGTGACCAAGGCAAAGGTGAGAAGGGAAAGAATGGGGCACATTGAACTGGCGGCCCCGGTATCTCATATTTGGTATTTCAAAGGCATCCCCAGTAGAATGGGACTGATTTTGGATATGTCGCCGAGATCCTTGGAAAAGGTGCTGTACTTTGCAGCGTACCTGGTTACGGATCCCGGGGATACAGGACTTACAGAAAAACAGGTATTAACGGAAAAAGAATATAACGATGCTCTGGAAAAGTACGGAAACACCTTTAAAGCCGCCATGGGTGCGGAAGCGGTTAAAGATGTACTGAAAAATATTGATCTGGAAAGCTTGAATACGGAACTTCGGCAAAACTTAAAGGAAAGCACGGGACAAAAACGGGTGCGAACCATTCGAAGGCTGGAAGTTGTGGAGGCCTTTAGAAAATCCGGAAACAAACCGGAATGGATGATTCTAGAGGCGGTACCGGTGATTCCACCGGACCTACGCCCCATGGTTCAATTGGATGGAGGAAGATTTGCCACTTCCGATTTGAACGACTTATACCGTAGGGTTATCAACCGGGATAATCGGTTGAAGCGACTACTGGATTTGGGAGCCCCGGACATTATTGTCCGTAATGAAAAAAGAATGCTTCAGGAAGCGGTGGACGCTTTAATTGATAACGGCCGTAGAGGAAAGCCCGTAACCGGACCGGGAAACCGGCCGCTGAAATCCCTTTCCGATATGCTAAAGGGAAAGCAGGGTCGATTCCGGCAAAATCTTCTCGGGAAACGGGTGGATTACTCGGGACGTTCAGTAATCGTTGTTGGACCGGAACTGAAATTTTACCAATGTGGCCTGCCAAAGAAAATGGCCTTGGAGCTCTTTAAACCCTTTGTAATGAAACGACTGGTTTCGGGAGATCAAGCCCACAATATAAAAAGCGCCAAAAAAATGGTTGAAAAGATAAAACCGGAAGTCTGGGATGTGCTGGAGGATGTGATCAAGGAACACCCGGTGCTCCTAAACCGGGCACCGACCTTGCATAGACTGGGGATTCAAGCCTTTGAACCGGTCCTTGTGGAAGGAAAAGCCATTAAACTGCATCCCTTAGTTTGTACCGCCTATAATGCAGACTTTGACGGAGACCAAATGGCGGTTCATGTGCCGCTGTCTATGGAAGCCCAGGCGGAATGCCGATTCCTAATGCTTTCCCCGAACAACATTTTAGCACCAAAGGACGGAGAGCCGATTACCACCCCTACCCAGGATATGGTTCTTGGTAGCTACTACCTGACCATCGATCAGGATGGGGCCAAGGGTGAAGGGATGGTCTTTAAAGATCAGGATGAAATGATTATGGCCTACGCCAATGGATATGTCAGCCTTCATTCCAAGGTGAAGGTCCGGAGAAAACTGCATGAAAAGGATACGGGAAAACTGGTGGAAAGCACCGTGGGACGTTTCATCTTTAATGAGGAAGTCCCCCAAAACCTTGGATTTGTTGATCGGGAGAAGGACCCCTATGCCCTGGAAGTTGACTTTTTATGTGATAAAAAAGCCCTGGGAGCCATTATCGGGAAGTGTTTCAGGAAGTTCGGCAACAATGAAACCGTTAAACTTCTGGACTACATCAAAGGAATGGGCTTTAAGTACTCTACCAAGGGAGCCATCACCATCGGCGTTTCCGATATTGATGTACCGGAAGCCAAGGTAGCCTTATTACAAGAGGCAGAGGGCAAAGTTGAAAAGTTTGAAAAAGCTTATCGACGAGGTCTGATTTCCGATGATGAGCGTTACGATAAGGTAATCGAAACCTGGTCGGAGACCACGGATCTGGTAACGGATAAACTGATGGAAGGGCTGGACCGGATGAATAATCTTTTCATCATGGCCCACTCCGGAGCAAGGGGAAGTAAGAACCAGATCCGACAACTGGGAGGCATGCGTGGCTTAATGGCCAATGCCAGCGGTCACACGGTAGAAATGCCGATCACCGCAAACTTCCGGGAAGGTCTTACGGTACTGGAATACTTTATTTCCACCCACGGCGCCCGGAAAGGTCTTGCGGATACAGCCCTACGAACCGCTGACTCCGGATATCTGACACGGAGACTGGTGGATGTTTCCCAAGACGTTATTGTAAGAGAACTGGACTGCGGCACGGAAGACGCTACAAAAGTCCATGCCTATAAAGACGGCAATGAAGTCATTGAAGCCCTGTATGATCGACTGGTGGGCCGATATGCTTCTGAGGATTTACTGAATCCGGAAACCGGAGAAATAATCGTTAAAAGAAATGAACTGATTGAGGAAGAAGAGGCGGAGGCTATTGTGGCAACCGGGGTGGAAGAGCTGAACATTCGAACCACCTTAAATTGTAAAACCAAGCATGGAGTCTGCGCTAAATGCTACGGAAGGAACTTGGCTACAGGAAAATCCGTAGAGGTAGGAGAAGCCGTCGGTATTATCGCAGCCCAATCCATTGGTGAACCGGGAACCCAGCTTACCATGAGAACCTTCCATACGGGAGGGGTCGCCGGTGCGGATATTACCCAGGGTCTTCCAAGAATCGAAGAGCTTTTTGAGGCGAGAAAGCCTAAGGGGCTTGCCATCATTTCGGAAATCGAAGGGGAAGTTACCCTTAAGGAAAGCGCCAAGAAGCGGGAAGTGATCGTTAAAAACGAAGAGGATGAAAAGAAATATGAGATTCCTTACAGTGCCCGGATCAAAGTAGATAACGGACAAATCATCGAAAAGGGGGATGAGGTTACGGAAGGTTCCGTAAATCCCCATGACATCCTGAGCATTAAAGGAACCATTGGCGTACAGAACTATATCATCAAGGAAGTGCAAAAGGTTTACCGCCTTCAAGGGGTGGATATCGATGATAAACACGTAGAAGTGATCGTAAGACAAATGCTTAGCCGGGTAAAGGTGGAAGACATGGGGGATACGGATCTTTTACCGGGAACCCTGGAAAATGTATTCGATCTCATTAAAGTCAACGATGAGGCTGTACAGGCAGGACTTGAACCCTCATCCTATTCAGAAACCCTGCTTGGCATTACCAAGGCCTCCCTTGCCACGGACTCCTTTTTATCTGCCGCTTCCTTCCAGGAGACCACAAGAGTGCTGACGGACGCTGCCATAAAAGGGAAAGAGGATCACTTAATCGGCCTTAAGGAGAATGTGATTATCGGGAAATTGATCCCTGCGGGAACGGGAATGAAACGGTATAAAAATATTGCCGTGAATAACTTAGCCCAACCGGACCAAGAGATAGCCGCCGATGAGGTCCCCACAGAAGAGATTTTACTAGAGGAAGGAAATACAAACCAAGCAGTTGACACGGAATAACACTAATGATAAAATGTTTTAGTGCGTAAAATGCGCAGCCTTGTGAAACCTGAGGGGTCTTAGGATCTCTCAGGTGACAACAAAGGAGGAAGCTGACCAATGGACGATCTGAAAAAGAAAAATAAAGTCGTAGGCTTTAAAGAATCCACCCGAGCCATGAAGAACAAAGAAGTTCGGAAGCTGATTATTGCCAAGGATGCTCAACCCCATATTGTAGAGCCTCTTTTACGACAAGCTGAGGAAGAATCCATTGAAGTTCTCCGCGTGGAGACCATGAAGCAATTGGGTCGAAAGTGCGGGATCAGCCTTAATGCTGCCGTGGTGGCGTTAATTAAAGATGCAGTTAATGAAAATTAACCTATAAAAGATTCTAGCCTTGAAAGGAGGTGCAAGGAATGCCTACTATCAATCAATTAGTAAAAAAAGGAAGAAAGAAGATCACTAAGACGTCAGGGGCTCCAGCTCTTCAAAAGGGATTTGACTCCCAAAGAAGAATGGCAACTGATCAAAGTGCGCCACAAAAACGAGGTGTATGTACCGCTGTTAAAACCATCACTCCAAAGAAGCCTAACTCTGCCCTGAGAAAAGTAGCAAGAGTTCGACTGACCAATGGAATTGAAGTTACAGCTTACATCCCCGGAATTGGTCACAACTTACAAGAACACAGTGTTGTACTGATTAGAGGTGGAAAAATCAAAGATTTACCGGGAGTTCGATACCATGTTGTCCGAGGAACATTGGATACAGCAGGAGTAGAAAATCGAGTTCAAGGAAGATCAAAGTATGGTACCAAAAGACCAAAGAAATAAGTCATGAAGTCGTAATGATTTTATATATATTGTATATATAGAGCACAACGGCCACTACTTAAGTGTCGAGTACCGATGAACCAATTTGTATATTTGAGGAGGGAAGACAAGTGCCAAGAAAAGGAAGCGTACCCAAAAGAGAAGTGCTGGCGGATCCAATTTACGGAAGTAAAGTCGTTAGCAAACTGATTAACAATGTTATGTTGGATGGGAAAAAGGGGAAAGCCCAAAATACCGTGTACAAAGCATTTGAAATCATTCAAGAAAAAACCGGTGAGAACCCTGAGGAAGTCTTTGAGAAAGCAATGGAAAACATCATGCCGGTGTTAGAAGTAAAAGCTCGTAGAGTAGGTGGATCCAACTACCAGGTTCCGGTGGAAGTACGACCGGAAAGAAGACAGACTCTAGGACTTCGATGGTTAATCCGATTTACCCGAGCTCGAGGGGAAAAAGGTATGATCGAAAGATTAGCAAAGGAAATTATGGATGCAGCAAATAATACAGGAGCATCCGTTAAGAAAAGAGAAGAAACACACAAAATGGCAGAGGCGAACAAAGCATTTGCACATTATAGATGGTAAAACTAATAAGAGTTTGCCTTTAAGTATGTGAGAGGAGGATTACAGTGTCACGGAAATTCCCATTAGAGAGAACTAGAAATATTGGAATTATGGCTCACATCGATGCCGGTAAAACAACAACAACGGAACGGGTATTGTTTTATGCAGGTAGAATCCGTAAGTTAGGCGAAACCCATGCGGGAGCCTCACAAATGGATTGGATGGACCAGGAAAAAGAACGGGGAATTACTATTACTTCCGCTGCGACAACTTGCGAGTGGAATGACCATAGAGTCAACATCATTGATACACCAGGACACGTTGACTTCACTGTTGAAGTAGAACGATCCCTTAGAGTGTTGGATGGTGCGGTTGCGGTTTTCTGTGCCAAAGGCGGAGTGGAACCCCAATCGGAAACCGTTTGGAGACAAGCGGATAAGTACAAAGTGCCGCGAATTGCTTTTGTAAATAAAATGGATATTTTAGGTGCGGATTACTTTAATGTAGTGGGCATGATGGAAGACCGATTAGGTGCCAAAGCGGTGCCAATCCAGTTACCCATCGGCAAAGAAGATTATTTCAAAGGGATTGTCGATTTGATTAAGATGAATGCCACAATCTATCATGATGATCTTGGTCAGGAAATGGAAGTAACGGAAATTCCGGAAGACATGAAAGAGCTTGCGGATGAATACCGGGAAAAACTGGTGGAAGCCGTTGCGGAAAATGACGAAGAGCTGATGATGAAATATCTTGAAGGGGAAGAAATTACCCAAGAAGAGATCGAACAAGGTTTACGACAAGGAACCGTGGATAATAAAATTGTACCGGTACTTTGCGGATCGGCTTACAAAAACAAGGGTGTTCAGCGTCTATTGGATTATGTAGTGCTATTAATGCCTTCACCCCTGGACGTACCACCGATTACCGGTGTTTTAAAAGATTCTGATGAGGAAGTATCCAGAAAAGCTTCCGATGATGAGCCTTTTGCGGCCTTAGCGTTTAAAATTATGGCAGACCCTTACGTTGGTAAACTTGCCTTTTT
The DNA here is from genome assembly GCF_009910325.1 of Isachenkonia alkalipeptolytica. Taxonomy (NCBI): domain Bacteria; kingdom Bacillati; phylum Bacillota; class Clostridia; order Eubacteriales; family Clostridiaceae; genus Isachenkonia; species Isachenkonia alkalipeptolytica. The sequence goes on along the minus strand of NZ_SUMG01000015.1, from coordinate 22,262 downwards.
CCGAGTATATTCAGGAACCCTAGAGTCCGGTTCCTATGTATATAACTCGACAAAGGGCAAGAAAGAGCGAATCGGTCGTATTCTACAGATGCATGCAAACACCCGGCAGGAACTTACAAAAGTGTATGCCGGAGACATTGCAGCAGCTGTAGGCCTGAAGGATACTGCAACGGGAGACACCCTTAGTGCGGAAAACTCCCAGGTAATTCTTGAATCCATGGTATTCCCTGAGCCGGTGATCGCCGTGGCCATTGAGCCTAAGACGAAGGCGGGACAGGAAAAAATGAGTATTGCCCTACAAAAGCTATCGGAAGAGGACCCCACCTTTAGAGCCCACACCGATGAAGAGACGGGACAAACGATTATTTCCGGTATGGGTGAACTTCATCTGGACATCATTGTTGATCGTATGCTTCGGGAATTCAAAGTGGAGGCTACCGTAGGTAAGCCTCAGGTAGCTTATAAAGAAACGATTTCTCAAGAAGTGGATATCGATAAGAAATATGCTCGTCAATCCGGTGGTAGAGGACAGTATGGACACGTTAAAATGCGAATTTATCCTCAAGAGCCCGGTACCGGTTATGAGTTTGTGAACAAAACAGTCGGAGGAGCTATTCCGAAAGAATACATTCCGGCGGTTGACGCAGGAATTCAAGAAGCCATGGAAAACGGAGAAATTGCCGGGTTTGAAGTGGTGGACGTAAAAGTGGAACTATATGATGGTTCTTACCATGATGTAGACTCCTCGGAAATGGCCTTTAAAGTTGCCGGATCCATGGCATTTAAAGAGGGACTGAGAAAAGGAACGCCTGTACTTCTGGAACCCTACATGAAAGTGGAAGTGGTTACGCCGGAAGATTACCTGGGAGATTGTATTGGAGACTTGAACTCCAGACGAGCCAAGGTCGAAGGAATGGAGCCTCGAGTGGGAGGCGTACAAGCGATCAAAGCCTTTGTACCCCTTGGAGAAATGTTCGGTTATTCTACGGACCTTCGATCCAACACCCAGGGACGAGCTAACTACACTATGCACTTTGATCACTATGAACAGGTACCCCGAAGTATTGCAGAAGAAATTAAAGAAGGCAAGAAGTAATTAAATTAATAAATTAAATTTACTAATAGAGGAGGATGAACAATGTCAAAAGCAAAATTTGAAAGAAATAAACCCCATGTAAACATTGGGACTATCGGTCACGTAGACCACGGAAAGACAACCTTAACCGCGGCGGTAACCATAACCATGCATAAGCGAAACGGTACCGGAGCTGCGGTAGACTTTGACAAGATTGACAAAGCACCGGAGGAAAAGGAAAGAGGTATTACGATCTCTACCGCCCACGTAGAGTACGAAACCGCAAACCGACACTATGCTCACGTAGACTGCCCGGGACACGCGGACTATGTAAAGAACATGATCACGGGAGCCGCACAAATGGACGGAGCGATCTTAGTCGTATCCGCAGCCGACGGTCCAATGCCTCAAACCCGAGAGCATATTCTTTTATCCCGACAGGTAGGCGTACCTTACATCGTAGTATTCATGAACAAGTGTGACATGGTAGACGATGAAGAGTTACTAGAGCTTGTGGAAATGGAAATTCGGGATCTCCTTAGCGAGTACGACTTCCCCGGAGACGACATTCCAATCATTCAAGGATCTGCACTAAAAGCCTTAGAAGATCCGGACAGCGAATGGGGAGACAAAATCGTCGAACTGCTTGATGCTGTAGACGAATACATCCCTGCACCGGAAAGAGACTTAGACAAAGACTTCTCCATGCCTGTAGAGGACGTATTCTCTATTACCGGACGAGGAACCGTAGCTACCGGACGGGTAGAACGGGGATCTGTAAAGGTACAGGACGAAGTAGAGTTGGTAGGACTTTCCGACCAGAAGCGAAAGCTTGTAGTAACGGGAGTGGAAATGTTTAGAAAGTTACTAGACTACGCAGAAGCGGGAGACAACGTAGGACTGTTACTACGGGGAATCCAACGAGACGAAATCGAAAGAGGACAAGTACTGGCGAAGCCGGGAACCATTGATCCTCATACGAAGTTTAAAGGGGAAGTATACGTACTGAAAAAAGAAGAGGGTGGACGACATAAGCCTTTCTTTGACGGATACCGACCACAGTTCTTCTTCAGAACCACCGACGTTACCGGTTCCATCAGCCTAGGAGAAGGAACGGAAATGGTAATGCCCGGAGACAACGTAACCATGGAAATCGAGCTGATCAGCCCGATTGCAATGGAAGAAGGTCTACGATTTGCGATTCGAGAAGGTGGACGAACCGTAGGCGCCGGTGTTGTAGCTCAAATCATAGAGTAGTATTACAATTCGGTAAAATATAGTCGAATAACTAGATTGATCAACAGAATTTAGAAGAGGGGGACACCCCTTCTTCTAAATTTCTTTTTTAAAAAAAACGTAAAAAAACCTTGAAATTCTCACTAGGATGATATAAAATATACTAGTGTGCAAAATGGCGATGAAGCGAAAGGTTGCCTAAGGATCTTGGGAAATTTTCGTGGAGCATGTCAGATCAACGAATCGGGCGACAGGGAATCGAAAATGCGAAAAGGATATGATACACCTGGAAGCGTTTACCGACAACCCGGTCGTACGTAACAGAAAAAAACGTGCGATAAAGGAGGGAAATTGAATGGCAGAGAAGAAAAAAAGTCAAAAGATCAGAATTCGATTGAAGGCTTATGATCATAAGTCTTTAGATCAATCCGCAGGCAAAATTGTAGAAACTGCTAAAAGAAGTGGTGCAGAGGTATCCGGTCCAATCCCGTTACCAACCAAAAAAGAAGTGGTAACCATTATCCGGGCAACTCACAAGTACAAGGACTCAAGAGAACAATTTGAAATGCGGACTCACAAAAGATTAATTGACATTCTTGAACCATCACAAAAGACTGTGGATTCTCTAATGAGATTGGATCTACCGGCTGGCGTGGACATTGAAATTAAGTTGTAAGAACAGTAAAACTAAGATATAGAAGCCCTATTTCTTAGGATGATTATACGAACAGGTATAATCCGCTGTAAGATTATTAGGAGGTGTACATTGATGAAATTTGTATTAGGAAGAAAAGTTGGTATGACTCAAGTTTTCAGTGAAGAAGGAGAGGTTACACCGGTTACGGTCATCGAAATCGGGAAGAATGAAGTAGCTCAATTAAAAACCACTGAAAAAGACGGCTATGAAGCGGTTCAAGTCGGTTACGACGAAAAGAAGGAAAGCCGAACGGTAAAGCCCGAAAAAGGTCACTTTGACAAAGCGGGAATCACGCCGAAGAAGTTTTTACGGGAATTCCGGGTGGAAAAAAGTGAAGAATTTTCCCAGGGACAGGAAATCACTGCGGCGACATTTGCAGCGGGAGATAAAGTGGATATTATTGGAACGTCCAAGGGAAAAGGTTTTCAAGGTAATATCAAGCGACACAATCAGTCAAGAGGACCGGAAACACATGGTTCCAGATACCACAGAAGACCGGGTTCCATGGGAGCTTCTGCGGACCCTGCAAGAGTTTTCAAAGGAAAGAACTTACCGGGACAAATGGGTAATGAACGGGTAACCGTACGAAACCTTGAAATTGTGAAGGTGCTTGAGGATAAAAACGTAATCCTTATCAAAGGTGCCGTACCGGGACCAAAAAAAGGATTAATCACGATAAAAGAAACGATAAAGCAAGGTAAATAAAGCTTATCGCAGAGAGGAGGATAACAATGCCGAAGGCAGCAGTATATAACGTATCAGGAGAACAAGTAAATGAAATGGAATTAAAGGACAGCGTATTCGGAGTGAAAATTAACGAGCACGCAATGCACCAGGTAGTGAAAAATCAACTGGCAAACAAGCGCCAGGGAACCAAATCCACCTTAACCCGTGCCGAGGTTCGAGGGGGAGGAAGAAAGCCCTGGAGACAAAAAGGTACCGGACGGGCAAGACACGGTACGATCCGATCCCCAATTTGGGTAGGGGGAGGCGTAGCCTTTGCACCGAAGAGTCGGGACTTCAGCTACACCTTACCTAAGAAATTAAAAAGAATCGCTATGAAATCCGCACTATCTTCCAAGGTAGCAAGTGAACAAATCAGAGTATTGGAAGAATTAAAACTGGATGCACCAAAAACAAAAGAGATGGCAAACATCTTAAAGAGTTTAGATGCAGGGAAAAAAGCCTTAATCGTAATCACTGATAATGACGAAGCAATTGTAAGATCAGCGAAAAACATTCCGGGAGTGCAAACGGCTTCTGTAAACACTTTGAATGTATACGACATCTTAAAATATGATCACTTCATCATTACAAAAGACGCGGTTGAAAGGGTCGAGGAGGTGTACGCATAATGAGAAATCCACATGATATCATTATCAAACCCTTAGTAACGGAGCAAAGTATGGACGGAATGGCTGAACGGAAGTACTCGTTTAAGGTGGCTCGAAATGCCAACAAAACGGAAATCAAAAAAGCCATCGAGAAAATTTTCGATGTAAAGGTTGAAAAGACTAATACACTGAATATGACCGGAAAAGTTAAGCGAATGGGAAGAAACGAAGGAAAACGAGCAGACTGGAAAAAAGCGATCATTACATTATCCGAAGACAGTAAAGAAATTGAGTTCTTCGAAGGAATGTAAGGAATTTGAAAGATAAAGGAGGGAAATGCAATGGCAGTAAGAAAGTTTAAACCCACAACTCCGGCAAGAAGACAGATGACGGTCTCAGACTTTAAAGAGATATCCAAGGTAGCTCCAGAGAAATCATTACTCGCTCCCTTGAAGAAATCCGGAGGTAGAAATGTACATGGTAAAATCACCACAAGACACATCGGTGGCGGAGCCAAAAGAAAATATAGAATCATCGACTTTAAAAGAAACAAAGATGGAATTCCTGCAAAGGTTGCAACCATCGAATACGATCCGAACAGATCCGCAAATATTGCGCTGCTTCACTATGTAGATGGTGAAAAGCGATATATTTTAGCTCCTAAGAACTTATTTGTAGGAGACATGGTAGAATCCGGAGAAGGATCCGATATCAAAGCAGGGAATGCATTGAAACTTAAGGATATGCCTGCAGGTACGGTAATTCACAATATCGAAATGAAGCCCGGAAAAGGCGGACAAATGGTTCGTTCCGCAGGAAACTACGCACAGCTTATGGCGAAGGAAGGTAAAAATGCAACCATCAAGTTGCCTTCCGGAGAAATGAGAAGAATCAGCTTGGAATGTCGAGCCACCGTTGGCCAAGTAGGAAATGTTGAACATGAAAACATTACCGTCGGTAAAGCGGGAAGAAGTCGACATAAAGGCATTCGACCCACGGTTCGTGGTTCCGTAATGAACCCTAATGATCACCCACACGGTGGTGGTGAAGGTAGAGCCCCAATCGGTATGCCATCTCCTGTAACTCCATGGGGTAAACCAACCCTTGGATACAAAACCCGTAAAAAGAATAAAGCATCGAATAAAATGATTATTTCTCGTAAGAAAAAGAAGAAATAAATTCGATTAAATAGTATATTCGTTTCTGGAAGGAGGCAAAATTAATGAGTCGTTCTGTAAAAAAAGGACCTTTTATTCACAAAAGGTTATTAAAGAAAATTGAAGAAATGAACAAAACCGATGAAAAGAAAGTGATCAAAGTCTGGACTCGATCTTCCACGATTTTCCCGCAAATGATCGGACATACCCTGGCTGTGCACGACGGAAGAAAGCATGTGCCGGTGTACATTACGGAAGATATGGTAGGACATAAACTAGGGGAGTTTGCACCCACAAGAACTTTCCGAGGACATGCCAACACAGAAAAAACAAGCAGAGTAAAATAATCGAATAGATAATTGAAAGGAGGTTGTCTACGTGGAAGCAAAGGCAATAGTAAAATTTGTAAGAATATCTCCTAGAAAAGCTCAACAGGTAATCGATTTAATCAGAGGAAAACAAGTGGACGAGGCATTGGCAATTTTAAAGCATGCCCCGAGAAAATCAGCGCCGATTGTTGAAAAGTTATTAAACTCTGCAATCGCAAACGCTGAGAATAATCATGAGATGTCTAGAGAAAGTCTTGTGGTCTCTGAAATTTTCGCGAATCAAGGACCGACTATGAAAAGATTCAAACCAAGAGCAATGGGACGTGCAACAATGATTCGAAAAAGAACCAGTCATATTGGAGTAACGTTAAAAGAAATTTAGTATTAAGGAGGGACAAGAATGGGTCAAAAAGTAAACCCCCATGGTTTAAGAGTAGGTGTTATAAAAGATTGGGATACGAAATGGTATGCCAACAAGAAAAACTTTTCTGATTACCTGGTTGAAGACCATAAGATAAGAAAATTTGTAAAAAAAGAACTTTATATATCAGGCATTGCAAAAGTCGGCATTGAACGAGCCGCCAACAATCGAGTGAAGGTAAATGTTCACACTTCAAAGCCCGGAATGGTAATTGGTAAGGGTGGAACAGGCGTGGAAAAACTTCGAAAAGACATTGAAAAGCTCACGAAGAAAAGCGTAGCAGTCAATGTGGTAGAGGTTAAGCTTCCCGAGAAAAATGCTCAACTGATGGCAGAAAACATCGCCTTTTCTTTGGAAAGAAGAGTTTCCTTTAGAAGAGCCATGAAGCAAGCCATGCAAAGAGCCATGCGTTCAGGTGCCAAAGGTGTTCGAGTAGCCACTGCCGGAAGACTTGGTGGAGCGGATATGGCAAGAACCGAAGGTTACAGTGAAGGAAATGTACCACTGCACACCTTAAGAGCGGATATTGATTATGGATTTGCTGAAGCGGATACTACCTACGGAAAGTTAGGCGTAAAGGTATGGATCTACAATGGCGAAGTTTTACCGGAGAAAAAACAAGAACCTAAAAAAGAAGAACCCAAAAAAGAAGAAAAAGCGATCTAATATAGATAGATTCGGTTTAGTAGGAAGGAGGAATAGCGCATGTTAATGCCAAAAAGAGTAAAACGTCGACGAGTATTCAGAGGAAGAATGAAAGGCGAGGCAAACCGGGGAAATAAAATTTCCTACGGTGAGTACGGAATTATGGCACTGGAACCAGGTTGGATTACATCAAACCAAATAGAGTCCGCCCGTATCGCAATGACGCGATCAATTAAAAGAGGTGGTAAAGTTTGGATTAAAGTATTCCCACACAAGTCGGTAACCAAGAAGCCTGCCGAAACCCGAATGGGTGCCGGTAAAGGGGCTCCCGATCATTGGGTGGCCGTAGTAAAACCGGGACGAATCATGTTTGAAATTGCAGGAGTTTCGGAAGAAAAAGCAAGAGAGGCAATGAGACTTGCTATGCATAAATTGCCGATAAAAACAAAGTTTGTTATGCGTGACGAACAAGAAGGTAGGGGTGGTGAAGCTAATGAAAGCTAAAGAGATTCGAGATATGAACGAAACTGAACTCAACAAAAAATTATCAGATCTTAAAAGCGAACTTTTCAATCTGCGTTTTCAATTAGCAACAGGCCAGCTTGAAAACCCTGTGAGAATTCGAAGCGTGAGAAAAGACATTGCTAGAATTAAAACGGTTATGAGGGAAGAAGAGTTAGGCATGAAAAGAGCGTAAACTAAGGTTTTAGTGGAAGGAGGCTAACACATGGAAAGAAATAATCGAAAGACCCGGGAAGGTCGAGTCGTTAGTGATAAAATGGATAAAACCGGAGTAATTGAAATAGAAAGTCGTGTAAGCGATAAACTCTACGGTAAAGCGGTTAAGAGAACCACGAAGTTCAAGTTTCATGATGAAAACAACGAATGTGGTTTGGGCGATTTAGTAAGAATCATGGAAACAAGACCGGTATCAAAGGACAAGCGATGGAGACTGGATACCATCATCGAAAAAGCGAAATAATAGGAAAATGCGAAGGGAGGTATTAATATGATTCAACAAGAATCACGCCTTAAGGTTGCAGATAATTCAGGAGCAAAAGAATTACTTTGCATTAAAGTACTTGGTGGAACCAAGCGAAAGTATGCGGGAGTTGGAGACGAAATCGTTTGTTCCGTAAAAAGTGCAACACCCGGTGGTGTTGTAAAAAAAGGTGAAGTAGTCAGAGCAGTGATCGTAAGAACGGTAAACCCAGTGAAAAGAAATGATGGAACCTATATTAAGTTTGATCAAAATGCCGGAGTAATTATTAAAGAAGACAAATCTCCAGCGGGAACAAGAATTTTTGGACCAGTGACAAGAGAGCTTAGAGATAAGAACTTTATGAGAATTGTTTCACTTGCTCCAGAGGTATTATAACTAAGGAGGTGCGAAGGATGCATATTAAAAAAGATGATACCGTAGTCGTTATTGCAGGAAAAGATAAAGATAAAAAAGGAAAAGTTCTGGAAGTTTTCCCTAAAAATGAACGAGTATTGGTAGAGGGTATCAACATGACGAAGAAACATCAAAAACCCACCCAACAAATGCAACAAGGCGGAATCATTACACAGGAAGCCCCGGTACATGTTTCAAATGTCATGGTATATGACAAAAAAGCGGATCAAGGGGTTCGGGTTGGATATAAAACGGAAGCAGGCAAAAAAGTAAGAGTCAGCAAAAAAACTGGTGAAGTTTTAGACTAAATCAATAAAAGAGAGGAGGTATGTCTCTAATGGCCAGACTAAAAGAAATGTATAAAAATGAAGTTGCTCCAGCAATGATGGAGAAATTTAACTATAGCAGCGTAATGGAAATCCCCAAATTAGAAAAAATCATCATCAATATGGGAGTAGGCGACGCTCGGGATAACGTAAAGAACCTGGAAGTAGCAGTGGAAGAAATGGCGACCATCACCGGACAAAAGCCCATTATCACAAAAGCGAAAAGATCGGTTTCGAACTTTAAAGTACGGGAAGGAATGCCCGTAGGTGCGAAGGTGACTTTAAGAGGCAGCACAATGTACGAATTTATGGACCGCTTATTCAATGTTGCCCTGCCACGGGTTCGTGACTTCAGAGGAGTAAGCACCAAAGCCTTTGACGGACGAGGGAATTATGCCTTAGGCGTAAAAGAGCAGTTGATTTTCCCGGAAATTGAATACGATAAAGTGGACAAGGTACGAGGTATGGATATTATTTTTGTAACTACTGCAAACAGCGATGAAGAGAGCAGGGAGTTACTAAGACTTATGGGACTAGCGTTCGCTAAGTAAGAAGGAGGGATAATTGTGGCGAAAACATCTATGAAAGTCAAGCAACAACGAAAACAAAAATATAAAACCCAAGAATACAGCCGATGCAAACTTTGTGGACGACCACACGGTTATTTAAGAAAGTTCGGTATCTGTCGTATTTGCTTTAGAGAATTAGCGTATAAAGGACAAATTCCAGGAGTAAGAAAAGCCAGCTGGTAGTAACAGGAAGGAGGCAAGTTCAATGATAATGACTGATCCAATTGCGGATATGTTAACCCGTGTTAGAAATGCAAGCTCTGTAAAACACGAAAGTGTAGAGGTGCCTGCATCCAATATGAAAAAAGAAATTGCAAACATTCTTTTAGAAGAAGGATTTGTTAAAGGATTTGACGTGATCGAAGATGGGAAACAAGGGATCATTCGAATTCAACTGAAATACGGTGAGAACAATGAAAAAATCATCACCGGTATTAAAAAGATTTCCAAGCCCGGATTAAGAGTATATGCAAAAAGAGATGATATTCCACGAGTTCTAGGCGGACTGGGAATTGCAATCATTTCCACATCAAAGGGCGTTGTAACGGATAAAGTAGCAAAACGTGAAGGAGTAGGCGGCGAAGTACTCGCTTACGTTTGGTAATAACGTTAGACTTAAAGGAGGTGTAAGGATGTCTAGAATCGGTATTAGACCTATCGAAATTAAAGAAGGCATTGATATAACAATCGACAACAAAAACGTAGTAACGGTAAAGGGACCGAAGGGAACGTTATCAGAAGCAATCCCTCAGGATATCAAAATAACCCGGGAGGATAACTCCATCGTAGTAACTCGACCTACGGAAACTAAAAAACATAAATCGCTACACGGACTTTCCAGAACATTGATCAACAATATGGTGGAAGGGGTAACCAACGGTTTTGAGAAGAAGTTGGAGCTCAACGGTGTAGGATATAGAGCAAACTTACAAGGGAAGAAGCTGGTCCTAAGTTTAGGGTACTCTCATCCCGTGGAAATGGAACAACCGGAAGGCATTGAAGTGGAAGTCCCTTCTCAAACCCAGATCACGGTAAAGGGAGCCAACAAACAACAGGTTGGAAACTTTGCTGCAAAGGTACGAGAGCTTAGAAAGCCTGAACCGTACAAAGGTAAAGGAATCAAATACGTTGATGAGCATATCAGACGTAAAGAAGGTAAAACAGCAAAGTAGGAAAGGAGTGAGATCAGATGATTATTAAAGCCAGTAAAAATGCTACAAGAAGAAAGCGTCATCAAAGAGTTCGAAACAAGGTCACTGGTAGTGCTGAGCGACCGAGACTAAACGTGTTTAGAAGTGCGAAGCATATGTATGCGCAAATCATTGATGATATGGCAGGCAAAACCTTGGCCGCAGCCTCAACGTTAGATGATGAAGTGAAAGCAGACCTTTCCTCAACAAGCAACAAGGAAGCTGCGAAAAAGGTTGGAGAAGTGGTTGCCAAGCGGGCCAAAGAGCATGGAATTGAAGAAGTAACCTTTGACCGAGGTGGATACATCTATCATGGTCGTGTTCAAAACCTTGCGGAAGGTGCACGAGAAGGCGGACTGAAATTTTAAGAAAAAGGAGGTAAATTAATGCCACAAGATAAAAGAATTGATGCGAGTCAACTGGATATGAAAGAGCAAGTTGTTGATATACGAAGAGTAACCAAGGTTGTTAAAGGTGGACGGAACTTTCGATTTGCAACCTTAGTAATCGTTGGAGACGAGAACGGACATGTAGGCGTAGGTACCGGAAAAGCAATGGAGATTCCTGATGCAATTCGTAAAGGAATTGAAGATGCGAAGAAAAACTTAATTGAAGTACCGATGGTTGGTACCAGCGTACCGCACCAGGTAAACGGAAGATATGGAGCCGGAAACGTATTGATCATGCCTGCTGTGGAAGGTACCGGTATTATTGCAGGAGGTCCTGTTCGAGCGATCTTAGAACTTGCTGGATTCCACGACGTACGGGCAAAATCATTAGGAACAAATAACTCAAGAAACATGGTAAATGCTACAATGGACGGGCTTCGACAAATGAAAAGAGCCGAAGATGTAGCCAAACTAAGAGGAAAGACAACGGAAGAGCTCTTAGGTTAGGAGGGATAACAAATGGCGAATAAACTAAACATTACACTTAAAAGAAGTTTGATCGGATCGCTTCCTAAGCAAAGAAAAACCATGGAAGCCTTAGGACTTAAAAAAATCAATCAAGCAGTGGAGTTGCCGGATAACGGTTCTACTCGAGGAATGATTAAATTAGTAGAACATCTTGTAGAAGTGAAAGAAGCTTAAATAGGGAGGTGCAAAAATGAAGTTACATGAACTAAAACCTGCTGAAGGATCAACGAAAAAGCGTAAAAGAGTCGGTCGAGGGGAATCCAGTGGACTGGGAAAGACCTCGGGACGGGGCGCTAACGGACAAAATGCTCGAAGTGGCGGTGGAACCCGACCAGGCTTTGAAGGCGGACAGATGCCTTTGATTCGACGAATCCCGAAACGCGGATTCAATAATATTTTCAAAGTTGATTATAGTGTAGTAAAACTTGAAGATTTAAATAGATTTGAAGATGGAGCTGAAATAACCCCGGAACTGCTTATGGATGCAAGACTTGTCCGAAAGCTGGAAAAGGGCGGAGTTAAAATTTTAGGCAACGGTAGTATCGACAGAAAACTAACAGTTAAAGCCCATAAATTTACTCAGTCAGCTGCAGAAAAGATTGAAGCTGCCGGAGGAAAGGCAGAGGTGATATAAAATGTTGGAAACCTTAAGAAATGCCTGGAAGATCCCGGACTTAAGAAGCAAAATGACTTACACCTTCTTAATGCTGGTGATTTTCCGGTTTGGTGCTGTAATACCGGTTCCGGGAATCAACCTCGATGTGATCCGAAGCGTAGTGGATGACGGGGGAATACTCTCCATGTTTGATATGTTCTCCGGAGGAGCTTTCGGGAACATGACCATCTTTGCCCTGGGGATTATGCCCTATATTACCGCGTCGATCATTATGAACCTTCTTACCATTGCAATACCCAGTCTGGAGCAGTTAGCGAAGGAAGGGGAAGAGGGTAAGAAAAAAATGGCCCAATATACCCGTTATGGAACGGTAATCCTGGCCATTATTCAAGCAACCGGTATCACCGTTGGACTATTCAGAGGTGCGGTTCTTGATCAAACGGCCTTTAGCTTTATCACAGTAATCATTACCCTAACCGCCGGAACTGCATTCTTAATGTGGTTAGGAGAACAGATCACAGAAAACGGAATCGGAAACGGTATTTCACTGATTATTTTCGCAGGAATTATCTCCGGAATTCCGGGAGGCATCGGAAACACCTTTGGTTTGTTACAACAAGGTGAGATTTCCATCATCGCAGTAATCGCCTTTGCTATTATTGCCGTGGTTATTGTTGCCGGTGTGGTCTACATTACCGAAGGAAAAAGAAAGATTCCTGTGCAATATGCTAAAAGAGTGGTAGGACGAAAAATGTATGGAGGGCAAAGCTCTCATATACCGTTAAAAGTCAACCAGTCAGGAGTAATTCCTGTAATCTTTGCAATGAGTTTACTGGCCTTTCCACAGACATTAATGCTGGTCTTTGGCCAAGACAGCGCACTGGGAAGATTTACCACAACCTGGCTATCCCCAGCGACCACCCAGGGAGCGATTGTGTATACCTTAATGAGTACAATCCTAATTGTATTTTTCACGTACTTTTACACAGCCGTAACCTTTAATCCCGTGGAAGTTGCCAACAACATGAAAAAACAAGGTGGATTCATACCGGGTATTCGACCGGGAAAACCCACTGTAGAATACTTAAACAAAGTGTTAAACCGTATCACCCTTGCCGGTGGATTGTTTTTAGCGCTTATTGCAGCACTTCCCATTGTAATATCCGCAGTGTTTAACTTGCCGATTGCCTTTGGGGGTACCGCACTGTTGATTGTAGTAGGGGTTTCCTTGGAAACCGTGAAACAAATCGAAGCGCAAATGCTGATGAGACATTATCAAGGATTTTTAAAGTAACATTGAGCACCATGGAGGATAATCTCCATGATTATAACTCAGCTGGGAGATGATAACGTGAGGCTAATATTACTTGGACCGCCGGGGGCGGGAAAAGGAACACAGGCTGTATCAATATCTGAAAAATATAAGATCCCTCATATTTCCACAGGAGATATTTTCCGCTACAACATTAAGAACCAAACGGAGTTAGGGGAAAAGGCCAAAGCTTATATGGATCAGGGGTTATTGGTTCCTGATGAAGTGGTGGTAGAAATCGTGGAAGATCGATTGAAAGATCAGGACTGCAAACAAGGATTTCTACTGGATGGATTTCCCCGTACCGTCAATCAGGCGGAAGCCCTTGAAGCCGTATTAAAGGGTATGAGTACCGGCCTGGATAAAGTGATTAATATTGAAGTGGATAAGGAAATCCTGGTTCGCCGTGCGGTAGGCCGTCGAATTTGCAAGAACTGTGGAGCTACTTATCATATAGAGTTCAACCCTCCTGGAAAGCCAGGTATTTGTGATAAATGCTCCGGAGAACTATATCAGCGGGATGACGACAATGAAAAAACCGTAGGGAAGCGAATCGAGGTTTATTTAGATGAAACCCAACCCTTAATAGATTTTTATCAGGAAAAAGGAAAACTTGTGACCATCAACGGGAACAATGACATAGCTGTGGTGTTTGATAAAATCATAGAGTCCCTGGAAGGTAGAGATTGATGATTTCAATTAAATCGGAACGGGAAATTCAATTGATGAAAGAAGCCGGTAGGATCGTCGCCGAGACCCATGAACTTCTGAAGAAAAACATTAAACCGGGAATCACAACCAAGGAGTTGGACGAAATTGCGGAGGAACACATCCGAAAGCAAGGAGCCGTTCCCGCATTCAAAGGTTATGGCGGTTTCCCGGCAAGCATATGTGCTTCGATCAATCATGAGGTGGTACACGGAATACCTGGAAATAAAACCCTTCAAGAAGCTGATATTATCAGCATTGACATCGGAACCATTAAAGATCAATACTATGGAGACGCAGCTCGGACCTATCCTGTAGGCGATATAGACGATGATGCTCAAAAACTAATCGATGTTACTCGGGAAAGTTTTTATGAGGGCTTGAAATTCATGAGGGAAGGCTTTCGTTTATCGGATATCTCTTATGCTATTCAATCCTACGTAGAAAGTCATGGCTTTTCCATCGTTCGAGACTATACGGGGCATGGAATCGGAAAGGCAATGCATGAGGCGCCTCAAATTCCGAACTATGGTCCAAAGGGAAGAGGCCCCAGGTTACAAGCCGGAATGGTGCTTGCAGTCGAACCTATGGTGAACATGGGAACCGCTAAAGTGAAAGTCCTTCAAGACGGCTGGACCGTTGTAACTTTAGATGGAAAATATTCCGCTCATTATGAACACACGGTAGCAATTACGAAGGGCGAGCCGGAAATACTCACCGCCCTGTAAAGAAGAGGTGACATAGTGGAAGATCCAAATGTTAAAGTAGGTCAAATTGTTAAGTCAATTCAGGGAAGAGACAAAGGCAGAAACTTTGTAGTTATTGGGGAGTTTGATCAGGAGCATATTTTAATTGCCGATGGAAAACTCCGGAAAGTCTCGAAACCGAAGAAAAAAAAATTAAAGCATGTTGCTAAGTATAATGTGGTTTCAGAAGAGATTCGAGAATCGATTATCAGTGGACGAAGGCTAAGCAATGCTTTTATAAAAAAAGAGTTGGAACGATTAGGAATGAAACAATAGCCTAAGAATGGAGGTTTGATCTGTTAATGTCAAAACAAGATGTTATAGAGGTTGAAGGTGTTGTAAATGAGGCATTGCCCAATGCAATGTTTAAGGTGGAGCTGGAAAACGGACATGAGGTACTTGCTCATCTGTCAGGAAAGCTAAGGATGCATTATATCAAAATATTACCAGGAGATAAGGTGACCATAGAACTTTCTCCCTATGATTTAACTCGAGGCAGAATAACTTGGCGAAAGAAGTAGTAAGGAGGGATTGATATGAAGGTACGAGCATCAGTAAAGCCAATGTGCGAAAATTGTAAAGTGATTAAAAGAAAAGGAAAAGTCATGATCATTTGTACAAACCCTAAGCACAAGCAAAAACAAGGTTAATTTAGGCTAGTAATTTCATATGTTTTATATTATAATAAAACATTGTAGTTGTTTCCTTTTAGGAGCGGCTGAGTCATTGAATTGACTTCCTGAAGGGTTTACAATAAATGAAAGTTATTTGTAGGATAAGAGTATTAGGAGGTGTAACTGTAAATGGCTAGAATAGCAGGTGTAGATTTACCGAGAGATAAAAGAGTAGAGATCGCATTAACTTATATATATGGAATCGGCAGAAGTTTATCTAAAGAGATTTTACAAGAGGCCGGAATCAGTAATGATACAAGAGTAAAGGACTTGACGGAACAGGAAGTTAATGCTCTGAGAAAGTCTATTGATGAAAGCTATCAAGTAGAAGGAGATCTTCGTCGGGAAAAAAGCTTAAACCTTAAAAGACTCCGAGAAATCCGATGCTACCGAGGACTTCGACATAGAAGCGGATTACCGGTAAGAGGACAGCACACAAAAAACAATGCAAGAACCCGAAAAGGTCCGAAGCGATTAGCCGGACGGAAAAAGTAAACCGAGGTAAGGAGGGAACAAAGAATGGCAAAGGCTACAAAAAAGCGAGTAACACGTAAGAAAAAAGAGCGAAAAAATATAGAGCGGGGTCAAGCACATATCCAATCAACTTTTAACAACTCGATTATTAACTTAACGGATATGCAAGGAAATACCATTGCTTGGTCAAGTGCAGGACAACTTGGATTTAAGGGTTCGAGAAAATCCACACCTTTTGCTGCTCAATTAGCTGCAGAGGCGGCTTGTAAAAACGCAATGGATCATGGATTGAAAACCGTAGAAGTTTACGTAAACGGACCGGGATCCGGAAGAGAAGCAGCGATCCGAGCACTGCAAGCAGCAGGTTTAGAGGTTAATGCAATTAAGGATGTAACCCCGATTCCTCATAATGGTTGTCGACCACCGAAAAGAAGAAGAGTATAAGAAAGTAGATTAGGAGGTGTATTCAAAATGGCTAGATATACAGGCCCAAGTTGTAGACTGTGTAGAAGAGAAGGCGAAAAACTATATTTAAAAGGTGACCGATGCTACACGGATAAATGTGCCGTGGGAAAAAGAAGCTACGCACCGGGACAGCATGGAACAAGCAGAAAGAAACTATCCAACTATGGATTACAACTGAGAGAGAAGCAAAAAGCGAAGCGATTCTACGGTTTGTTGGAATCTCAGTTTAGAAAGTATTTTGAAATGGCGGATCGGAAAACCGGTGTTACCGGTGAAAACCTGCTATCTATTCTGGAAAGCCGATTAGATAACACGGTATTCAGAATGGGTTTTGCAACCTCAAGAAAAGAAGCAAGACAACTGGTAACCCACGGGCACTTTACCATCAACGGCAAAAAAGTGGACATTCCTTCTTACTTAGTAAGTGTAGGAGATGTGATTACGGTTAAGGAGAAGTCCAAGGCTTCCAATAAATTTAAAGAAATTGCTGAAGGATCGAAAGGTACGGCCCCACAGTGGTTAACTGTAGAGGCAGAGAAGTTAGAGGGGAAAGTAGTAGCACTACCTTCAAGAGATGACATAGATCTACCGATAGCAGAAAATCTAATTGTAGAGTTATACTCTAAGTAGAATTTCTAACGATTCAGTTGCCCTCAGAAGGATCAAGACAAGAAAATAAGGGAGGGTTTCACATTATGATAGAAATGGAAAAGCCCAAGGTTGAACTGGTTGAACACAATGAAGATAATACCTATGGGAAGTTTGTAGCTGAGCCCCTGGAAAGAGGGTATGGTATAACCCTGGGGAATGCCCTGAGAAGAATTATGCTTTCATCTCTTCCGGGAGCTGCAGTTACCTCGATTAAAATAGAGGGAGTGCTTCACGAATTCTCAACGATTCCCGGTATCAAAGAAGATGTAACGGAGATCGTGTTAAATTTAAAAGAGCTTTCGATTAAACTTCACACCGATGAAAACAAAACCATTCGTATTGAAAAAGAAGGCGAAGGCGTGGTTACCGCAGGGGATATTATTGCGGACTCCGATGTAGAAATTCTTAATCCGGATATGCACATCGCAACCCTGGACCATGATTCGAGATTCTTTATGGAGATTACAGTATCTAAGGGTAGGGGATATGTTCCCGCAGAGAGCAATAATACTGACGAGCTGGGCATCGGTGTAATTCCCGTGGACTCCATTTTCACTCCGGTTAAAAATGTAAGTTACTTTGTTGAAAACACCCGAGTAGGTCAGGTTACCGACTTTGACAAACTCATCCTTGAAATGGATACCGACGGCAGTATCAACCCGGAAGAGGCCATTTCCTTAGCGGCTAAAGTAATGAATGAGCACTTAAGTCTCTTCATCTCCTTAACAAACCATACCGATGAAGTGGAAATCATGGTTCAAAAGGAAGAAGATGAGAAGGAAAAAGTACTGGAGATGACCATCGAAGAAATGGATCTTTCCGTACGGTCATACAATTGTCTGAAACGGGCAAATATCAATACCGTAGAAGAGCTTACCAATAAGACCGAAGAAGAGATGATGAAGGTACGGAATTTAGGCAAGAAGTCTTTAGTGGAAGTACAAAAGAAACT
The DNA here is from genome assembly GCF_009910325.1 of Isachenkonia alkalipeptolytica. Lineage (NCBI taxonomy): Bacteria > Bacillati > Bacillota > Clostridia > Eubacteriales > Clostridiaceae > Isachenkonia > Isachenkonia alkalipeptolytica. The sequence continues at coordinate 4,372 of NZ_SUMG01000015.1, read as the reverse complement.
TGAAGATTTAGGTCTTGGACTGAGACCTAGTGAAGAGTAGATCAGTAGCAAGGAGGGATGAACATGTCTAATAGAAAGTTAGGCCGTGAGAGTGCCCATAGAAACTTAATGTTAAGAAATATGGCCACAGATCTTTTAAGACACGGAAGAATTGAAACAACCATTGCCAAAGCAAAAGAAGCTAGACGGGTTACGGAAAAAATGATTACCTTAGGCAAACGGGATGAACTGCATGCGAGACGTCAAGCCATGTCTTACTTAACGGATGAGACTGTGGTAAAACAATTATTTGATGAGATCGGACCAAAATACGCTGAAAGAAATGGCGGATACACACGAATCATGAAAAAAGGTCCAAGAAAAGGCGACAATAGTGAAATGGCCATCATTGAATTAGTATAAAAAAACTCCGGGATTAAGTGTGGACTTAATCCCTTTTTTTTATAAAACAAAACAACAAATGAGAATACTATCATGGTAAAAAACCTTGATTTACGATATAATTAGTTTGGAAAGCTTATAGAAAAGAAGGGATTATTTATGGAAAAAATGATAGAAGTGCAAAATGTAACCTTTCTGTATGAAAGCAATGATCAGGACGATGTGATTAAAGCTTTAAAGGATATCAACATAGAAGTAAAAAAAGGGGAGTTTGTCACGATCATCGGTCATAACGGATCGGGAAAATCCACCTTAGCCAAACATATTAATGCCCTTTTAAAACCCAGTGAAGGAGATGTCTGGGTCAAGGGAATGAACACGAAGGAAGAGGAAGAAACCTGGAATATCCGCCAAACCGCCGGTATGGTCTTTCAAAATCCCGATAATCAGATCGTCGCCACGATTGTGGAAGAGGATGTGGCCTTCGGTCCGGAAAATTTGGGGGTTCCCTCCCCGGAAATACGGATCCGTGTGGAAGAAGCCTTAAAAACCGTGGGGATGCTGGAATACAGAGAAAAAGGGCCTCACTTATTATCCGGAGGACAAAAACAACGCATCGCCATCGCCGGGGTCATCGCCATGAAACCGGATTGTATTGTGTTGGATGAACCCACAGCGATGCTGGATCCTTCCGGTCGTAAGGATGTTATGGATACCATAAAAAAACTTAATCGGGAAGAAAACATTACGGTGCTTAACATCACCCACTTCATGGAGGAGGCGGTAAACTCCGACAGAGTGATTGTAATGGAAGACGGGGATATTGTTTTAGAGGGAACACCCCGGGAGGTTTTTTCCAAGGTGGGAGAACTCAAGACCTTAGGCCTGGATGTACCTCAGGTTACGGATCTTGCCTTTGAGCTCCGGAAGGAAGGCATTGAGCTACCGGAGGATATTTTAACCGTAGATGAGATGGTGATGCAATTATGTCAATTAAAATAGAAAATTTAACCTATGTATACAACCCTAAAAGTCCCTTTGAAACCAAGGCCCTGGAAGATATTAACCTGGAAATCCATGATGGGGAGTTTATCGGGCTTATTGGTCATACCGGTTCCGGGAAGTCTACCTTGATCCAACACTTAAACGGACTGATCAAACCCACCTCAGGGAAAATCACCGTGGGCGATTTGGTGATTACCGGGGAAAAGGTGAAGCTGGCGGACCTTAGGAAGAAGGTGGGGCTGGTTTTTCAATATCCGGAACATCAACTGTTTGAAGAAACCGTATACAATGATATCGCCTTCGGCCCGAAGAATCTGGAGCTTTCCGAGAAGGAAATAGATGAGCGGGTAAGGGAATCCATGGAACTGGTCAAGCTGGATTTTGAAGAGTTGAAAGACCGATCCCCCTTTGAACTTAGTGGAGGTCAGCGACGGCGGGTGGCCATTGCAGGCGTCCTGGCTATGAAGCCGGATATTTTGATTCTGGATGAACCTACCGCGGGACTGGACCCCAGGGGGCGGGATGATATTCTTGAACAGATTAAGTTTTTACATGATAAATACCAAAATACAGTGATCCTGGTTTCCCATAGCATGGAGGATATTGCAAAGCTTGTGGACCGGATTATTGTAATGCATGGAGGGAAAATTGAGCTCCACGGTGTTCCCCGGGAGGTATTCAAACAATCCCAAAGACTGGAATCCATCGGTTTGGGGATTCCTCAGATCACAAGCTTAATGGAAAAACTTAAAAAAGAGGATACAAGTATAGAAGGAGAAGTTTTAACCGTGGAGGAAGCCAAAACCGAAATTTTACGATGGATAAGGAGTAATAACGATGCTTAAGGATATTACAATTGGACAACATTATCCTACAGGATCTCCGATTCATAAAATGGATCCGAGGATTAAAATCATTATCACTTTTCTTTATATCATCTCTCTTTTTGTGGTGAATAATTTTGCCGGCTATATTTTCGTTGTGGCGTTTCTGCTTGGGGCCATTATCATATCTAAAGTTCCCGTAATGTACATTGTAAAAGGGCTGAAACCCTTAATGATTCTAATCGGAATTACCTTTATGATCAATATTTTCATGACCACCGGGGAAGTGGTCCTTCGCTTAGGCCCCTTCACCGTTACGGAAGAGGGGCTGTACCAGGCGTTTTTCATGGCCCTTCGCCTGATTTTTCTGGTGATGGGTACATCCCTGCTGACCTTAACCACATCCCCCATTGCCCTTACCGACGGGATTGAACATATTTTAAATCCCTTTAAACGTATCGGGGTCCCGGCCCATGAACTGGCCATGATGATGACCATTGCCCTTCGGTTCATCCCCACATTACTGGAAGAAACGGATAAAATCATGAAGGCCCAGATTGCAAGAGGGGCGGATTTTGAAAGCGGGAATTTGATTTCCAGGGCCAAGGGCCTGGTACCCTTACTGGTACCGCTGTTTATCAGCTCTTTCCGAAGAGCCGATGAGTTGGCCATGGCCATGGAAGCCCGTTGCTATCGGGGAGGGGAAAACCGGACCCGGATGAAAGAGTTGAAAACCCAAGGGAGCGATTACTTTGCTCTGTCCATCGGAGTGCTGCTGATTGCCCTGCTGATCGGTAATCGAATATGGTTTTAAAGGATGAAGAGGATGCGTAATATTTTATTAAACCTGGCCTATGACGGCACGAATTACTCCGGTTGGCAAATCCAGCCCAACGGGGTGACCATTGAAGAAAAGCTTATGGAAGCTTTTCGAAGGATGGATGGAAGCAAAGTAAAAATCATCGGATCCGGCAGAACCGATGCCCGGGTTCATGCCCGAGGACAACGGGCCAATGTGCACCTGAACAGTTCCGTCCCCACGGAGCGCCTGCCCTTTGCCTTGAATGCCAAGCTACCCCCGGACATTGTTGTAACCGGGGCCAGGGAAGTCCCCCTGGATTTTCATGCCCGCTACGATGCCCTGGGAAAAACCTATAGGTATCGCCTGTACACCGGCCCCTTTCCCGACCCCATCGGTAGAAATTATCAGTATCACGTGAAAGAAAAGTTGGAAATGGAAGGGTTAAGGGAAGCCTTGGAAATCCTGAAAGGCACCCATGACTTTCGAGGATTTATGGCTTCGGGAAGCAGTGTGAAAACCACCACAAGAACCATTGAGCACGTGGAAATCCGGTGGAGGGATGGGGGTACTATTGATGTTTATATTTCCGCCAACGGATTTTTGTATAATATGGTGAGGATCATCATCGGTTCCATGGTGGACGTGGCAAAGGGGAAGATCACCCGGGCTCAGCTTGAAGAAGCGCTAAAGAATCAAAAACGGGCATTAGCCGGCCATACGGCACCTCCTCAAGGACTCTTTTTAGAAGAGGTTCGCTATAAACTTTAGGCCGGGATTCCATAGAAAACCCTGTCAACCCTTTTAGAAAATGTCCTTAAATAGTTAAAACATAAGCACCAGATTGCTGGCGGTAATCGTGATTTTGTAAAATACAGAAATTACCAAGGTATAATGTTTTTGGGTAACCTTAATAAACTTGTTGCCTGGTATTTATTGTAAATGGGTTAAGCAGACTTATTTCGGTGGGCCTGTTTATGGGCATATTTTTCAAAGGAATCTCGCTTCCAGGGATGATTCATTGGTGGAATATATCTTTTCTTAGGCACTTTAGGAAGAACAGCAAGGTCAAAGGCTTTTGAAGAAAGCTGATGCTCAGGTAGTACCTCGAGTGCATAAACTTCTTCACCTATAGTGCAGTAAAGCTCTTCATTAAAGGCTTTAATGACCATCGCTTGAGTCCCTTTTCGGTGGTGCACAGCAACTCCCATGCTGTTAACCGGAAGGTAGTACTTTTTGTCATACTTCAAACAGCTTCCGTTATCAATCTTTCTAGAAGAAAGAATTGCTAAGACCTGGTTGATTTTATCAGCGTCCGGTTGTGCTTCGAACACGGATTTGATACAATCAATGGGCAACGCAA
>NZ_SUMG01000014.1 GCF_009910325.1 Isachenkonia alkalipeptolytica | reverse complement strand
GCACTAGAAATGTCGTGACGAAAGCGAAGAGGTCACACCCGTTCCCATCCCGAACACGGAAGTTAAGCTCTTCAGCGCTGATGGTACTTGGTGGGTGACTGCCTGGGAGAGTAGGTCGTCGCGGCTTGATGTTCCAGGGTAGCTCAACGGTAGAGCATTCGGCTGTTAACCGACAGGTTGGAGGTTCGAGTCCTCTCCCTGGAGCCAGAAAGTTGCCGAAGTGGCGGAACTGGCAGACGCACAGGACTTAAAATCCTGCGGACTTTATAAGTCCGTACCGGTTCGATTCCGGTCTTCGGCACCATTTTCTATATTAGAGTTTGTGGCTTATACGCGATATCTAAGGCGGCATAGCTCAGTTGGCTAGAGCGTTCGGTTCATACCCGAAAGGTCACAAGTTCAAATCTTGTTGCCGCTACCATAACACGCTGGCGTAGCTCAATTGGAAGAGCAACTGACTTGTAATCAGTAGGTTGCGGGTTCAAGTCCCATCGCCAGCTCCATAAATACGGAGGGATTCCCGAGTTGGCCAAAGGGGGCAGACTGTAAATCTGTTGTCAGTGACTTCAGAGGTTCGAATCCTCTTCCCTCCACCATTTACTTATAATAATTAAATCTACAAATAAGTTTTTATCCTTCGCTCAAAACTATGTTTTAGTGAAAAACACACATGCGGGTGTGGCGGAACTGGCAGACGCACTAGACTTAGGATCTAGCGCTCCGGCGTGGGGGTTCGAATCCCTTCACCCGCACCATTTATCTTATTAAATAGATTTTATACTGTTGAGGGCACTAACTACTCACAATCATAAATTTATATACGCAAATGCGGAAGTGGCTCAGTGGTAGAGCATCGCCTTGCCAAGGCGAGGGTCGCGGGTTCAAATCCCGTCTTCCGCTCCAAATAATCTTGACCCATTAGCTCAGTTGGCAGAGCACCTGACTTTTAATCAGGGTGTCCCGCGTTCGAGTCGCGGATGGGTCACCATTTTAATGAGGCGGCATAGCCAAGTGGTAAGGCAGAGGTCTGCAAAACCTTTATTCCCCAGTTCAAATCTGGGTGCCGCCTCCATTTTTATACTCAGAATTGCAACAGCACGTACCCATAGCTCAGCTGGATAGAGTGTCTGACTACGAATCAGAAGGTCGGGGGTTCAAATCCCTCTGGGTACGCCAGTTTCAATAATATTCCTAGGAATTACAATTCCTAGGATTTTTTTATAGCCATGAATATTCCCAAATTTTAGAGGAAATGAGGAATGAGTATGACGGCATGGAGAACCGGAGGGTTAAAAGGAGATGCTTTGGAAACTTTAATTGAAGAAACCCATATACAATATAAGAAACAAGGATTGGGTATTGTTGAAAAAATCCCTACTTCAGTTAAGGTGACAAAAATTGACGGAAAAGGCTGTGTTTGTGAAGGATATTTTGAAAAAAAATCTACAGTGGATTTTGTTGGCCTTATACAAGGTGTGGGAGTTGCCTTTGATGCAAAAGAAACGATGAACCCAAGCCTACCCCTGCAAAATATTCATGACCATCAAATTCAATTTATGATTCATTATGAAAAACAAAAAGGGCTGGCCTTTATTATATGCCATTATAAAAAAGTAGATCGTTACTTTCTGATACCAATTCATATTGTTTTAGAACATATTAGAAATGGGAAAAAATCAATATCATATAAAGTTTTACCGGAGAATTTTGAACTGGATTACCGATACAACGGAGTATTGAATTATATTCCGGTTTTAAACAATTATCGGAAGTGGAAAAGAGAGATTAAAACATAATAAAATACTTCATACCCAAAAATGTACCAGGGGGTCCGACCCCCTGGTACATTTTTGATTATTGAGAAGAAAATAAGTACTTGCGAAATATGTTTTTTATAATTGTAGGTATAACTCCTAATGCTTCTTCATAGTTAAGACCAAAATTGATATACATAATAATGTTATTGTCAACCGACCCGCGAGCTGAATCCTCAGCAGAGGAAAACTTATCAATGGCAGTAAGTATTTCTTGAAAATTAAAATAATGTACCCGCGTGTCGGGATCAAGAATTTCAGTGTACATCAATACGTCAAGCTGATACTGTTCTTTATCCGGGGACCATGAAAAATTAAAATCCTTCTCGAATAGGTTGATCTTTTGAAATTCGCCAAGGGTTTTGGTTTTTCCTGTAATTGAAATTTTATAATCCTTTAACTTTATATCATTCATTTTCATAACAAAGGTGAGTTCCTGTTGATTAGGATTTTCTATGCTGGATAAACTCACACTGTGATGCAAACTATTTACTAAGAAGGGACTATCAGGAAAATAAGCGAAAACTCCAGTAATTAAAGGTAGGTAGAAGATATCCTCATAATTATGCAGAAGGATTTCGTCTCGAATTTTCAAATTTTTATTTTGGATATACTGATCATACAGAGTCACACTTTCCCCTCCTGAGATTCCATCTTTCCGATAGATACCAAGGAGTTTTTCTACCGTTTTTAATTGAAAGTTTTCTAAAGGTAAAGATTGTTTTTTCTTTTGAATATGTTTATACAGATCGATATGCTTTAGGTTCTTAAGTTGTAGAGGCAGGAGATGTTGATTTGTCCGCTCTTGAATAAAGGGATAATCAAAGGATAGACCGTTATAAGTGATCATCAGATCAAATTTTGATAAATCATCGATAAAACATCTTAGAAGCTCTTTTTCTTGAGAAGGATTTTCCAAAAAGTATTGACGCAGTTTGTACTTTGGACCTTCCTTGAATAATAACCCGATTAAAATTACCCGATCTTTTTTTCTGCTGAAACCTGTAGTCTCGATATCTAAAAAACAAAAATTTTCTTTTAGAATCTCTAGCATATGTTTGTTACTCGGAAAGGGATTGTGTTTCAGGGTATAATCAAAAATATTCATCCTATAGCCTCCTAAGGTCTTTGAAAAAGCAATTAAAGGGTATCAACACGATATTTAATCTGATTGCCCACCAGTATATTTTTAATATTTTCAATATCCCTCGTCTTATTTAGTGCAAGCATTAATTTAATGCGTAGCTTTTGGCCGGGAAGGTCTCCCCCAAAAATTACACCTAAGTTACTTAAAGTCTTTCCTCCACCTTCGTAACCATAACTGTCGTATACACGGCCAATGGGACACCGAGATGTTAATGCAATGACGACATTATTCTCAATAGCATACTTAATACCCTCCATCATTGCGGGGGGGATATTCCCTCTACCCATGGCTTCTAAGATAATACCTTTAGCTCCTCGGTCAACACAGAATTTTATTATCGATGAGTCCATTCCGGCAACAGCTTTTACTAGGTCTACTTTTTCTTCAAAGGATTGCACATCAATAAACTGTCGATACAAGATATCACGGTAATAAATGACCTCATCGTTGTCAATGATTCCCAAGGGTCCGAACTTTAGAGATTTAAAAGTGTCCAAAGATACAGTGTTGGTTTTGGTTACCTCATTAGCAGAATTCACTTCGTTATTTAGTACCACAAGAACCCCACGATTTTTTGATTCGGAAGAAATAGCTGTACAAACAGCAGCAGCTAAATTACTAGGACCATCATATCCAAGTTCTGAGCTGTTTCGCATAGCCCCGGTAATAACTACAGGTTTACTGGATTTGATCGTGAGATCCATTAAATAAGCAGTTTCCTCTAGGGTATCGGTACCATGGAGAATTACTACCCCGGTAATATCTTCCCTTTGTAACAATTCTAAAGTCGTATTTCGTAGCTCAAACATCATTTTCGGACCTATGTGGGGTCCCGGAGAATGAGAAAAACTGATGGACTCCGTATCAGCGTATTTATCAATATTTGTTACTAAGGACATGATTTGTTCGTTTGATAGGGAAGGAATAGCTGCACCAATGCGTTTGTCAATAGACATGGAAATGGTTCCGCCGGTAAAAATAATCCCAACTTTAGGTTTTGTCATATAATCGCCTCCTATTTGTTTTCAACATCTATCATTATATGAAACTTTAAAGGAATCTACAAGAACATACAGGAGAATTGTTGTTGAATATGATAAAGGAGGATCTCAAAAAAAGCAAAAAAAAAGAACCGGGCCTCCGTCAGCCCGGACACATACCTATATGTGTTTTGTTTAAAAGGGGTATTGGGAATAGAGATTATTTGAGGTTACCAGGGGGATAACCATAAACTAAGTATAGCAAGAATCGACAAATTTTGCAACACTTTTTTAAAAAAATTTATCATTTGTAACCCGTGTTAGAATGGTTTATAATGTAGAGTAAAGGAATTTAAATAGGTGGAGGAGTGTCAGTATGGAAAAAAAATTTACACGGATAATCGAAAAAATGTCGAATAATAAAATTAAGGCAGAGTATTTTGCTTCGAAAGAAGAAGCAAAAGAAAGAATTTTACAAATGATCAAACCACAAATGAAAATAGGTATAGGAGGATCCATGACGATCAAAGAAATGGAAATATATGAGGCGATTGATCAAAGTATCAATCCGGTGTATTGGCATTGGATGGTAAAACCTGAAGAAAGACCGAAGATTTTTCCTAAAGCCCAATATGCAGATTTATACTTAGCCAGTACCAATGCCTTGACAGAAGAAGGAGAATTAATTAATATTGATGGGGTGGGAAATCGGGTGAGTGCCATGATTTTGGGTCCTCAAAAGGTAATTTTGGTGTGTGGAGTCAACAAGATTGTTGAAAACTATGAAGCAGGGATTAAGCGAATCAAGGAAGTTGCGTGCCCCCTAAATGCAAAAAGGCTAGGGCTTAAAACACCCTGTGGGATTACCGGAAAGTGTAATGATTGTAACAGTGATCAACGGATGTGCAATATTACTGTGGCCATTCAAGCCAAACCCGCTTTAATTGATCTGGAAGTGTTTATTGTTGGTGAAAATTTAGGTTATTAGAAAAGAGGCGTATTATGGAAGTATATCTTGATAATGCCGCTACAACTAAACCCTTGAAAAGCGTTGTCGAAGCATTGGTCGAAGCGATGGAATTCAATTACGGAAATCCATCTTCCCTTCATCGAAAGGGCTTAGAGGTAGAGCGCAAAATAAAGGAAGTTCGAAAATATCTTTCTAAAGAGATCAAAGGGAAGCCCTCGGAGGTCATCTTTACCAGTGGTGGGACGGAAAGCAACAATATTGCTATTCTAGGGGCTCTAAACCATGTCAAAAGAGAGGCCCCAAAGGTCATTACTTTGCCGACGGAACATAAGTCTGTTCTGAATGCTATTAAAGAATTAGAGGGAAAAGGATTTGAAGTCTGCCACGGCAAAATGGATGATCGAGGAAGAGTAGACCTTAGCCATTTGCAGGGAATACTGGATAAAAACACCGTTCTTGTAAGTATCTCCTATATTAACAATGAAACTGGAGTAATACAACCGATCGAAGAAATAGGAAAGATATTGAAAGATAGAAATTGTGGAGCTAAATTTCATGTGGATGGGGTACAAGCCTTTGGCAAGGTTAATATAGATGTAAAGAAATGTAATATTGACATGTTAACGGGCAGTGCTCATAAAATTCATGGACCGAAGGGGATCGGGTTCTTATATGTGAAAGAGGGAACCCTTATAAAACCGTTGTTTTTTGGAGGAACCCAGGAGTATACCCTTAGACCGGGAACCGAAAATACACCGGGCATTCTAGGGTTTGGGAATGGGTTGAAAGAGCTTTTAGGCAATAAGAGAGAGGTCTACAATAAAGTTTTAGGGATCAAAAAAGCTTTTATGCAACAACTGGAGCAAGAAATCAGCGATATTTCTATTGTGAGTAAAAACATTGAAGAAGAGAGCCCTTATATTCTAAATGTCTCATTCTTAGGTGTTAAAAGCGAAGTATTGTTACACAGTTTAGAAAGCGTAGGGATTTATGTTTCTTCCGGTTCGGCTTGTACATCTAAAGAACAAGACCATAGTCATGTATTGGAAGCAATCGGATTGAGTGAAGAGTCGATTGACAGCGCCCTTCGGTTCAGCTTCAGCCGATATACCACTGAGGAAGAAATAAACTATGCCCTAGGGCAGTTGAAAAGTATCGTTAATGAATTACGAATGATAATGAAGAGGTGAAGAAATGGAAAATGTAATAATTGTACGTTTTGGAGAAATTAATCTTAAGGGGAAAAACAAAGGATTTTTTGAAAGTAAACTTATTAAACATATAAAAAATAACATCAGAGGAATTGAAAATGTTACTGTTTATCAGGAGTACAGTAGAGTATATATCAAATCAAAAAAGGAAGATCAGGGAGAAATTATCGATAAAGTACGAAAAGTGTTCGGGATTGTTTCTTTAAGCACTGCAAAATGTATCGAGTCGGACTTGGCCAGGATTAAAGAAACTGCACTGAAAGAGTTAAAAGAGCGTATTGACCAGGAACGGATTCATAGCTTTAAAGTAGTTACTAAGCGGGCAAATAAAAAGTTCCCGCTGAACTCCATGGAAGTAAGCAGTTCCCTTGGAGAATATCTATTGGATCAACTTGGGGATAAAGTCCATGTCGATGTCCATAACCCTGATGCGGTTATTAAAGTAGAGATTCGGAATAGAACCTATATCAGTAGTGACCATTATCCGGCCTATGGAGGGCTTCCCTTAGAGACTAATGGTTCTGCATTGTTAATGTTATCCGGTGGTATCGATAGTCCTGTTGCAGGGTGGATTATGGCAAAAAGAGGAGTGAAGGTCCATGGGGTTCATTTTCATAGTTATCCTTTTACAAGTGAACGGGCCCAAGAAAAAATCATGGATCTAGCAAAGGAACTGAGCATGTATATTGGAGAGTTTAAAATTTTCAGTGTGAATCTATTAAATATCCAAAAATCCATCAGTAAGTACTGCCAAGAGGAAGAGATGACCATTATCTCAAGAAGGTTTATGACACGGATTGCCCAGGAGATTGCTAAACAACACCATTTTGACGCATTGATAACCGGGGACAATATCGGACAGGTGGCCAGTCAAACCATGGAGAGTCTTCGTGTAGTAACGGAAGTAACGGAAATCCCGATTTTTAGACCCTTGATCGCTTTTGATAAAGAAGATATTGTCAAGATATCTAAAGATATCAATACCTACGAAATATCGATTCAACCTTTCGAAGACTGTTGTTCCGTATTTTTACCGAAACGCCCTTTAATAAAGCCTCGTATCGATTTTATTAAAGCCTCGGAAACAAATTTAGATATTGATGGTTTAATAAACGAAGCATTAGAAAACATGGAGGAAGAAATTATTACATTTGAGTTGGAGTAGAGGAGGCGTGTGATATGGATGGATTATCCCATTTTAATAAAGAAGGCAGAGCAAAGATGGTTGACGTAGGGAGCAAAGCTGAAACCGAACGTAAAGCAATAGCTGTCGGAAAGATTGTTATGAAGAAGGAGACTTTAGAGAATATTGTTAAACAAAACATCACAAAGGGAGATGTGTTAAGTGTTGCTCAAGTAGCTGGAATCATGGGAGCAAAGGAAACCTCACGGTTGATTCCTATGTGTCACAATCTGTTTTTAACCGGAGTTGATATTCACTTTAGTATCGATTATGATAACAATGCAGTCTTGGTTCAAGGAGAGGTAGAAACTCATGGCAAAACCGGGGTTGAGATGGAGGCCTTAAGTGCAGTTTCTATAGCCACCCTTACGATTTATGACATGTGTAAAGCTATAGACAAAGATATGGTTATCGAAGACATTAAACTAATAGAAAAAACTGGAGGGAAGTCCGGTACGTATCGCAGAAAAGAATAGGAAGACGTCTGTTTTGAAACAGTAATAAGAAAGAATCAGTAAAAAGTTGATTGAGGACTCGGGCTAAAAGGATAAAAATGAGGAAAAAAGGGAGATAAGCTTAGCTTATCTCCTTTTTAAAATAGCGAAAATCAGTCTTTCCTAGCACATTCTTTTGCTTCCTCTTTTAAGATATCTATACCATGGGGCAAAGCATCCAGGATGAAAGAAACGCTTTCTGTGGCGCCTCTAGGGCTTCCCGGAAGGTTGATGATCAATGTGCTTTTACGAATTCCTGAAGTTCCCCGGGATAACATCGCTTTGGGTGTAATTCCTAAGCTTTTTGACCGAATAACCTCAGAAATGCCCGGTGTCGGTTTATCTACTACATTCATAGTCGCTTCCGGAGTAACGTCCCGGGGAGCAAACCCTGTTCCTCCCGTGGTAAAAACTAAATCCAGTTTTAATACATCAGCGTAATAGAGTAAAGTTTTTTCAATAAGCTCCTGTTCATCGGGTACGATTATCATAGAGGTAACCCGGGCGTCCATTTTTTCTTCCACAAACTTTTTTATAGCCGGGCCGCTTTTATCCACTCTTTGACCCTTTGATCCTTTATCGCTAACTGTAATAACGCCTGCTTTTGTCAAGATGATCACTCTCCGATATAAGTTTTAGTTTGAGTTGCCGTTATTATTACCATTTCCATTATTGTTTTCATTAGAACTATCGTCTTCCTCCTCACCATCCTCTTCATCTTCGTCGTTATCATCTTCGTCATCGTCTTCATTTTCCTCATTATCGGTCTCGCCGTTTTCATCTTCATCAGGCTCATCATCCTCGCTATCCTCGGGAAGAACTGCCTGGTACTGATATATAACATGTTGATCTTCTTTGGATACCGTGCCGGAGGCCGGAGCACTATCGGGATCCATACCTACAAACTCATAGTTATCAAAAGTAAGCTGCTCTGTTGAATACTCGGTTCCGGCTTTTTCATCTTCTATAACATACTCTTGAGGAGAAAGTGTCTGAATTACTTCGCCGTTCTCATCAATTTCTACATATTTCACGGTTACAGAACCGGTCCCGTGGATTTCAGGATCATACTCTTCCAGTTCCTCATATTCTTTCGGAAGCTCATAGGGCCAGTCCCTCGGCGTGATACCATCATGATCTTCAGGGTAATAGGGGACCGGTCGAGAGACATAAACCTTTTCTTTGATTTCCTCTTCTGGGGTATCATCAGTTGCTAAGGTACCGGTAGGTTCGTGGATTTTAACAAGTACATGGCTGTCGCATTCCTCTGTGGGTTCAGTCCCTCGGATAAACAGTTCAGTGGTCACCTGGCTTCCCCGGGGATCTCTTTCGCAAAGCTCTGTAGGGATCTTACCGGATATAGCACACACTTCTCTAGAAATAATGTTATCCGGTCTTGTAAAATCTTTGTTTTCATAGTCTTCATGGATACGGGTCATTACCTGAGACCAAAGACGAGCGGAAACAACACTGCTACCGGTTATCGGATTGTCGTTGTCATCAAAGCCCATCCAAGTAGCTCCGGAAAGATAAGGAGTAAAACCTACAAACCAAGCGTCCTTTTGATCCTGGGTGGTTCCGGTTTTTCCTGAAACAGGAATTCCTTGATTATCCGATCGAATTGCAGCTTGTCGGCCGTATCCGCTATTGACTGCAGTTCTCATTATATCAGTCATTAGATAACTGACTTCAGGATCATAGACCCGATGTTTTTCCGGTTGGTTCTCAAGAATCAAGTTTCCGGAAGCGTCCTCTATACGTGTGAAAGATATAAGGTCCGTATAAACACCTTCGTTAGCAATAACATTATAAGCTCTATTCATTTCATAAGGACTTACATTATCAGAACCCAGTACCGTGGAGTTAACGGGATTATTTATTGTAACACCCACAGAATCCAAAGCTTCTCCCATTATTCTAAGGGAATCGGAATCGCTAGAACCTAATTCTAACATGAGTCTCATGGCAACCACATTACTCGACCATTTTACACCCTCACGTAAATTGGTTAATCCTGCATATTCTCGGTTAACATTTCTTGGATATCTTTCCTCGGGCTTCTCTGGGTTTAAATATACAGGGATATCATCAATGACACTGGCAACGGTATGCTGATTATTAAGGGCAGGAAGATAAGCGGCTAAAGGTTTCATAGAGGATCCCGGCGGACGACCGGATCCAATTGCCCGATTGAAAATACGTCTCCCCGTGGTTTCTCGCCCGCCCATAAAAGCCTTGATTTCACCAGTTTTTGGATCGGAGATAACCATAGCTCCCTGGGGCTGAACATTTCCGTCTTCATCCCGTAATAGGTTTCCTTGTTCGTCTCTTAAACTATCGGGGAAATTATCAGGGTTGTTAAACTCCTCTTCGGTGATTTCCTGCATGCCTCGTTCCAAAGTACTATGAATTCTCAAACCACCGGAATACAGTAGTTGATTAGCCTCATCTTCTGTGTGGCCCTTTTCGACCAAGGCTTCTATTACATCATCTTTTACTAGATCAGCAAAGTGGGAAGAAATTCCACTGTCCGCATATCGGCTGGGATTGATACGTTCATGGAGGTTTTCCCCTTCGGCTAAAGCACTTTCGTATTCCTCCTCCGTGATGTAGTCGTTTTTATGCATCATCCGTAAGACCAGTTGATATCTGGGAATAGATCGTTCATCAAAAATAATGACATAGTCGGAGGTATCGTCCAAGACGATATCCTGTTCGCTCACATCGTCTTCATGAACGTAACGGATTGGAGAGTAGCGGGAAGGGTTACGGGGTATCCCCGCAAGCAAGGCCCCTTCTACTAAATCCAACTCACTTACAGGTTTAGAAAAATATGCCTGGGATGCTGCTTCGACGCCATGATTTTGGCCTCCAAGGTTTATTGTGTTTAAATAAGCTTCAAGGATTTGATCCTTTGACAATTGATTTTCAATTTGGGTAGCGTAATAAGCGTCTTGTATCTTTCGTGTATAGGTCTGGTCATGGGTAAGATAAAGGTTCTTTGCAAGTTGTTGTGTAATGGTGCTGCCGCCCTGTTGAGTGCCGGAAGAAATATTTGACCATGCGGCTCCAACAATTCTTTTGAAGTCCAGACCATTATGAGACCAGAAACGTTCATCTTCGATGGCCACAAAACCATCGCGTACAATTTCCGGAATTTCAGCATAATCCACAATCACTCGATGTTCATCCTGCTCAATTTCCTCTAATATATTTCCTTCGTTATCAAGGATAAAGGAGTTGTTTCCCAGTAAATCGTACATATTGCGGGGGTCAATATCCGGACTGTCACTGATGGTGCTATAAACAAAATTCAGCGTAAACCCGGCAATGATAATGCCAAGGACCAGAATAACAGCTGTGGTAAAGGTTAAAGCCTGGAAAAACTTTTTTTGTTTTAAAGATGTATTTTTTTTCTTTCGATTGTTTTTATTTTGTGCATCTTTTTCATAGGACATTGTAATACCTCCATAGGGTTATAAAATAAGATTACATCTAAATCATCTGTATTATACCATATCTAATTTATAAAATCTATTCGATAAACAGTGGACCAAAACCGAACTATTTTCAAGTCTATAGCACTATATTTACAAAATTCAGAAAATGGATTGAAAATCATCGGGTTTTCATGTATTATTAAGGTATAAAACTAAAGGAGGGTTGCGATTATGATTGTACGAAATTGTTCTGGAGGAATTGTGTTTTATGCAAATCAAGTATTTCTGTTACAAAATGAAAAAGACGAATGGGTACTGCCGAAAGGAAAAATTCGTAATGAAGATTCTCCAATAGATACTTCGCTGGAAAGAGTAAAACAGGAAGCGGGTATCGATGCTGAAATTTTGTCAAGCGCCGGAGAATCCAGTTACGAATTTTATTCTGTTACGCGGAAAAAACCGGTTTGTAATCAAATCACATGGTATATTATGAAGGCTAAAAACAAAGATTTCACAGTGAACTACGACTTAGGCTTTAAAAATGGAGGTTTCTTTAAAATTGATGAAGCCATGGAAATGATTACCTATAGCCAAGATAAGTCTTTGGTAAACCTCTCCTATAAAAAATATAAAGACCTGATGAAAAGTATGGTTAATGCATAAGCTGGAACTGGATTAAGAATTTGAGTAAATTATAATACAAAGGGTACAATTAAAAGAAGTAGCGAAAGCTACTTCTTTTAATATTTTTACCACAGTGCTATAATAATTGAAAGACGAAAACCAAAGGTGTGATCATAATCTATAAGAAATATAAGAAAATTGAAAAAGAAGATTCCTGTGAGATTATAATTCAAAAATCCAGTTTTATTGGATTCGGCGCACCAATCACTAGTGAAGAAGAAGCTCAGAGTCTAATTGCGAAAACGAAGAAGTCCTATCCCGATGCAAACCATCACGTATACGCTTACATTGTGGGTAAAAACTATGAAATTCAAAGATTCAGTGATGACGGGGAGCCCTCAGGTACCGCTGGAAAACCAATTCTTGAAATAATGAAAAAGGAAGAGTTAGTGGATTCACTAATCATAGTCACCCGATATTTTGGTGGAATTAAGCTTGGTGCCGGAGGCTTAATAAGAGCATATGCAAAATCCGCCAAAGAAGTACTGGGGCTTAGTGGTGTAGTAACAATGCAGCTTTATGAGCTAATGAATTTGGAATTTGAATATCATCATTGGGGAAAAGTGGAAAATGAAATTAGAAATCAAAAATTCTTTAAACTGAAATCCGTAGATTATGATGAAAAAGTTCATTGCCAGGTGTATATTGCCCCGGAGGATGTAGCAAAAGCTAAGAAAGCTTTCATGGACCTAACAGCTGGACAAGGAAATATGGTAAGAGATTCTCAGGAATATATAAAGGAGGAATAACAATGGCAAAAATTAATGGAACAGTAAAGGAAGAAATGTTGGAAAAAATGAATTGGGCAGTGGTAGGGGTTAGTCCAAATGAAGAAAAATTCGGATTTAAAGTATTCGATACATTGAAAGATCATAAGTATATTGTATACGGAGTGAACCCAAGATATGATGAAGTAAAGGGTGAGAAAATTTACCATGAGCTGGACCAGATTATTGATAAGGTAGAATGTATTAACTTTGTCGTTAATCCCAAAATCACTTATAAAATGATCGAAAGCTTAGAACCCTCTGAAGTGCAATATCTTTGGTTTCAGCCGGGATCCTATGATGACAAAGTTTTAGAGTTAGGAAAAGAAAAGGGCTTTAATATGGTGCATGACAGTTGTGTATTGGTGGAGTTAGGCAAACGTTAATAATACTTAATTGAAATAGAAAATGGAGGAAGGATATGAAAGAAAAACAAG
Organism: Isachenkonia alkalipeptolytica; assembly: GCF_009910325.1. Taxonomy (NCBI): domain Bacteria; kingdom Bacillati; phylum Bacillota; class Clostridia; order Eubacteriales; family Clostridiaceae; genus Isachenkonia; species Isachenkonia alkalipeptolytica. Next base: position 57,487 of record NZ_SUMG01000014.1, on the reverse strand, counting down.
AAACGAACCATTTTGCAAAAGAAACCCCGAAACAGGTTGAAGCATGTATCGGATGGATTCAGGATCAGGTTAGAATAGCGAATTGCAAAGGTGTTTTGGTAGGTCTTTCCGGTGGGATAGACTCGGCTGTGGTAGCGAATTTACTTGTCAGAGCCTTTCCTGATGATTCTTTAGGGGTGATTTTGCCTATTGATAGTAATCAGCAGGATGCCAAGCATGCATTAAAAGCAGCGGAGGCATGTAATATTAAAAACATGGCGATTGATCTTTCGATGGAAAAAAACAGCATTCTAGCTAAAACACGGGAAGGACTAAATGCAATCCGAGCCGTGGGACATAAAAATCCCAAACTAAGTGATGGGAATCTTCGAGCGAGATTGAGGATGGCAACCCTTTATACATTAGCCAATGAAATGAATTATCTAGTTGTTGGAACGGATAACAAAGCGGAACTGTACACTGGATACTTTACAAAATATGGTGATGGAGGGGTGGATATTTTACCCTTGGCCTCCTTATTAAAAAAAGAAGTATATCAATGGGGAGAGTATCTTGAAGTTCCGGAGGAAATCATGCATAAGGATCCTTCGGCAGGTCTTTGGGAAGGCCAATCCGATGAAACTGAAATGGGAATTACCTATGAAAAAATTGATCGCTACTTACAAGGCAAAAAGATTCCGGATAAGGATGAAGAATTAATAAAAAAACTTCATAACAGTACGGAGCACAAACGAAAAACTCCCCCGGTTTTTGAGTTAATATAATTTGCACATAAATTTATAAGGGTGTACAAAAGCAATGTCCAAGAAAAATGAATAGGAAGAAATATAGTTAAATTATTAAAAATAGTTAAAAATTTAACTATGCCATCGGGAGAAATGTTATAATGAAGTGAATAACAGAGACATTGCAAGGAAGAGTATGCAAATTAGGAATAAGGAGTGATTGGAGAATGAAATTATCAGAAGTAAAGGAATTGCTTGGTGCAGAGATATTAGCAGGGGAGGATAATTTAAAAACGGAAATAACCAGTGCCTTTGCCTGTGATTTGATGAGTGATGTGCTAGCCTTTGTAGAAGATAAATCATTACTACTAACCGGGCTGATTAACATGCAAACCATTAGAACTGCGGAAATGATGGATATTGAAGCTATTGTTTTTGTACGAGGGAAAAAACCGAACGATGAAATTCTAAAATTAGCTAGAGAAAACAACATGGTGATCTTAACCACGAAACACATACTCTATACCAGCTGCGGAATTTTGCATAGCAAAGGGCTTCGGGGCGCAAATATTATGCATAAATAAGAAGGAAATGAAGGTGAAGTTGATGAGTGCTATAAACTTAGAGTTTGTTGTGGCCAAGGAGGATTTTTCCAAAGCCGGGGAAGCATCCAGCTCCATAAAGAAAACGTTAAAAAAATTGGGGATCGACTCTAAAATTATTCGAAAGGTCGCCATAGTAACCTATGAGGCAGAAATGAACATTGTTATTCATTCCATAGGGGGAAAGATTATGGTTGATATCGATACCGAAAAAATAAAAATCCAAGCCATTGACCAGGGCCCGGGTATTGAAGACACGGAAAAAGCTATGGAGGTGGGCTTTTCCACGGCAACACAAAAAGTTCGGGAATTAGGGTTTGGTGCAGGCATGGGTTTGCCGAATATAAAAAAAAACTCCGATAATTTTGAAATATCATCAGAAATTAACAAGTATACAAAAATCGAGTCTTTAATATATGTTAACCCTTAGCACTTTGGTCGCTGGGCAATTGAAATACTTGGAAAAAAGAAATAAAAGGAGGGGTCTTGTGAAGGTAAAAGACTTATTAAAAGAAGAAAATTTTCGTATTATTGCAGGTGAAGAAGGGATTGAAAAAGAATTGCAAGGGGTTTATATAGGGGATTTACTAAGCTGGGTGATGGCTCATCTGCAAGAAAATGAAGCATGGATAACGATTCAAAGTCACGTAAATGTAATTGCAGTTGGAGTATTGAATGATGCAGCCTGTATTTTACTGGCGGAAGGTGCATCTTTGGATGAAGATGCAAAGAAAAAAGCGAATGAGGAAAATTTAGCTGTTATTGAAACTAATTTAACCGCATATGAACTTGCTGTTAAAGTGAACAAGTTGATGAAGGAAAATGAATAAATTTTGGGATTTTCATATTCACAGCGGTTTATCCCCCTGTGCGACGGAGGAAATGACTCCGAATAATATTTTAAATATGGCTATAATTAAGGAACTGGATGGGATAGCAATTACCGATCATAATTCCGTTGGAAACCTGGCATCTTTTTATCACTTAGCAAAAACTAAAGACATTGAATTTCTTCCCGGTGTGGAAATAACTACTCGTGAAGAAATTCATGTGCTTATTTTTTTTGAAAACCTGGATCCTCTTAGCCATATTGAAAAAGTATTGAAAGAAAAACTTCCAGATGTGAAAAATCACAAAGAAATTTTCGGCAGCCAGGTATTATTCGATAAACAGGATAAGGTTATCGGAGAAGAAGAGCGGTTGCTGACAAATGCCACACAACTGTCATTGAAAGACACGATGAATTTGGCAAAAGAGATTGATGGGATTTTAATTCCGGCTCATGTTGATCGAAAAAGTTTCAGTGTTCTAAGTAACTTAGGGTTTATTCCTCCGGAGTTTGACGGAAGATTCTTAGAGGTGAGTAGAGGTATTAAGAAAAAGGAGCTCTACCAGGAATTTCCCTTTGTAAAAAACTATGAGATTTTACAAAATTCAGATGCCCATCAGTTAACTGATATTTTAGAAAAGAAAGAAGCAAATGAATTTCATTTAAGAAAAAAAGAATCAATAATGCAGGCATTGCAAAAAAAAAGTTAAGGGAGTGGTGATGTGAAGGAGTTATCCTTACACATATTAGATATAGTACAAAACTCACTGAAAGCCAATGCAACGTTAATAAAGATCAAAATTGTTGAAGATTTTATCAAGGATCGTTTAACAATTGATATAAAAGATAATGGCAAGGGAATGAGTTCGGATCTGTTGAAATCCGTAACAGATCCCTTTGTAACAACCCGAGATACCCGCCGGGTAGGACTGGGAATATCTCTTCTTAAAGCTACGGCGGAGCAATGTGAAGGATCGTTACGGGTTGAATCAGAGGAAGGCAAAGGTACAGGAATTCATGCTACATTCCAGCACAGTCATATTGATCGAGCGCCGTTGGGCAGTATGGAAGACACTTTAACCACACTGCTAATTACCAGTGAAGAACAAATGGAAGGTGGAGAAAATACCAGTACCGTGGATTATGTTTATGAACATCAAGTGAATGATGAGTCTTTTGTGTTTGATACTAGGGAAGTGAAAAAAATCTTAGAGGGGACACCGATAAATGACCTGGAAATTTTAGACTGGATAAAAGGTTACTTAAAAGAAAACCTAGAAACACTTGTTAAATCTTAAAATTTATTATACTATATTTAAGTAGAATTATTATCCTTTAGTATTTATGGTTAAGATTGTAGTAACATTAACAAACTTAACCGCAAGAAGATTAAAAAATATAATAAAATGATAGGGGTGAAACAAAGTGAAAGTGTTTTCATTTAAAGGAGGTACACATCCACCGGAAAGAAAGGATTATACCGCTCACTTAGCATTAGAAAAAGCAAAGGATCCAGAAGTTGTAACGATCCCATTGCAACAACACATCGGGGCTCCCTGCGATGCATTAGTAGAAGCGGGAGACTACGTAAAGGTTGGCCAGAAAATTGGACAAGCAGGAGGCTTTGTATCCGCACCAGTTCACGCCAGTGTTTCCGGAACTGTAAAGGAAATAGCGATGAAACCGGCTGTTAACGGGGAAGTATTATCCGTTGACATCGAGTCCGATGGAAAAAACCAAGTGCATGAGTCAGTTCAAAAGAAGGGAAGTATTGAAAACCTTAGTGGTGATGAGATCAAAGAAGTCATTAAGGAAGCCGGGATTGTAGGGATGGGAGGGGCAACATTTCCTACCCATGTAAAACTATCGCCGCCGCCGGAGAAAACCATAGATACGGTGATATTAAATGGAGCGGAATGTGAACCCTATTTAACTGCGGATCATCGTTTGATGTTGGAACATCCGAGAGAGGTTGTAGTCGGTCTTAAGGCGATTATGAAAGTATTGGACGTAAGCACAGGATATATCGGCATTGAAAATAACAAACTAGATGCCGTTGAAACGATGCAAAAAGCAGTAGAAAAAGAAGAGAACATTGAAGTTGTTGTGGTAAAAACGAAGTACCCTCAAGGTGCAGAAAAGCAATTAATCGACGCCTGTACCGGCAGGATTGTTCCTTCGGGAGCTTTACCCATGGAAATAGGGGTTGTAGTGAATAATATCGGAACCGCATATCAGATTTGTCAATCTATTGAAACCGGTATGCCGCTGATAGAAAGAGTAACTACTTTTAGTGGAAGGATTTTAGAGAATCCGAAGAATTTATGGGTCAAAATCGGAACACCAGTCAATGAACTTGTACAACAATGTGGCGGATTAAAGGAACCTCTCGGCAAAATTATTATGGGAGGACCCATGACGGGTATGGCAGTAAGCACTGACAAACTTCCTATTACGAAGGGAACTTCCGGCGTAGTCTTTTTTAACCGAGAAGAAGGAACCATACCGGAACCAGAGAACTGCATTCGATGCTCCGCTTGTGTGGACGTTTGTCCTGTTTATTTACAGCCATTATATATCAGTGCCTATGCATTAATCGATAATATGGATATGGCTGAAAAATATTATCCGATGGACTGTATAGAGTGTGGAGCCTGTTCATACGTGTGCCCATCAAAGCGGCCGTTGCTAGAGAGTATACGAATTGCTAAAGGAGAAATACAAGCAAAAAATAGAAAATAATGAAATACGTTAGATCGTATAAGGAGGGAAATAAATGAGTGATCGATTAATTGTATCTTCATCACCACATCTTAGAGAAGATACCTCGATTCAAAAAATCATGGTTGATGTTGCCATTGCCTTAATACCGGCAACTATTGCTTCAATTTATTTTTTTAAAGCGCCAGCAGCAATGATTTTATTAGTTACTATCATTTCCTGTTTGGCAACCGAGGTCGTGATCCAAAAAATTAGGAATATGCCGGTAACAATCCATGATGGAAGTGCCCTGGTTACAGGCATGTTGTTGGCATTGAACTTACCCCCTACTGTACCTTTATGGTTGCCGGTTGTGGGATCGGTATTTGCCATCGGTATTGTAAAACAGTTATTTGGTGGTGTAGGACAAAACTTTATGAATCCGGCTTTAGCCGCAAGAATTATGTTGACTATTTCCTACGCTGACCGTATGACCGGCTGGGTAGAACCCGGAGTGGATGCAGTATCAACAGCAACACCCCTTACCTACGTTAAAGATTTTACAACAGTACAACAAGGAGCGCCAAGTTTTGTAGATCTGCTGATTGGAGATATTGGTGGAAGTATGGGAGAAACCTCTGCTTTGTTGTTAATTATTGGGGGGATCTACCTGCTATATCGACGTGTGATTTCGATAAGAATTCCTGGAATATATATTTTAACCGTAGCGATTGCTACTTTGCTATACAGTGGTTTTAATGTTGAGTATATGACCTTTCACCTGCTTTCCGGGTCTCTGATGATCGGGGCTATTTATATGGCCACAGATTATGCTTCAACTCCTGTAACTCCAAGGGGAAGAATTTATTTTGCCCTGGGATGTGGTATTTTAACTGCCACGATCCGCTTATTCGGCGGCTATGCAGAGGGTGTAGGTTTTTCAATTTTGCTAATGAATACGATGGTTCCACTTATTGACCGATATACAGCTCCGAAAGTATTTGGGGAGGTGAAAAAGCAAAATGCGTGAGATTATTAAATTAGGATTGATTTTGTTGGTGATTACTTCTGTAGCAGGTTTGATTTTAGGTGGTGTTAACTCCATGACGGCGGATATCATCGAAGAAAGAGCCATTGAAGAAAGTATGGAAGCCATTGAAGCCTTTTTCCCAGGGTTGGAAGAAGCAGGAATTATAGAAGATGGAGATATACTTGCCTATGACCTGGTAGAAGAGGTTTATGAAGTAAGCGAAGGAGGTAATGTCATTGGCTACACCATAAAGACAGTAGCTAATGGATATGACGGACCGATAGAAGTTCTAACCGGGATTAATATGGACGGAGAGATAACCGGCATTGAAATCATAAGTCAGACAGAGACTCCGGGACTTGGAGACCGAATAACAGAAGAGGACTTTAAAGACCAGTTTGAGGGCCAATCATCGGACTCGGAAGTGGAAGTAGATGTGCTTTCCGGTGCAACGGTATCTTCTGATGCAGTGGTCAATGGAGTAAATGCAGCAGCTAATGTATTTGAAGAAGAGCTTAGAGACTAGAAAATGGAGGTGTTAACATGAATATGGGTAATATTGTTTCTAATGGTATCGTAAAAGAAAATCCGGTATTTATTCAGTTCCTGGGAATGTGTCCGGTTTTAGCCGTAACAGGGACTGCAACAAACGGACTCGGCATGGGTCTTGCAACAACGGCTGTTCTTTTAGGTTCCAATACTGTAATAGCTTTGATGAAAAACTTTATACCGGATAAAATTCGAATTCCCAGTTTTATCGTTGTTATAGCAACCTTTGTAACAATGATTGGAATGGTCATGAATGCATACCTCCCGGATCTTTATGATGCCCTGGGGATTTTCATTCCATTGATAGTAGTAAACTGTTTAATCTTAGGAAGAGCCGAATCTTTTGCCTCAAAAAACTCAACACCTTCATCCATCGTGGATGGGATCAGTATGGGGCTAGGTTTTACTTTAGCCCTTGTGGTCTTAGGCGCGGTTAGAGAATTATTTGGAAGTGGAGCAATCTTTGGTGTTGAATTATTAGGAGAGGCGTATCCCGCAATGGGAATCATGGTTCAACCTCCTGGTGCATTCTTGGCTCTAGGTTTGTTGACAGCACTTTTTAATGTAGTGATAGTAAAGCGAATCAAATAGATAGGAGGTTAGGAATATGCTAGATTTATCAGTTTCATCGTTATTTGCGATACTTGTTAGTGCTATACTGGTAAACAACTTTGTATTATCAAGATTTCTAGGTATCTGTCCCTTCCTAGGGGTTTCCAAACAAGTGGAAACTGCCTTCGGTATGGGAATGGCTGTAACCTTTGTTATGAGTTTAGCCTCGATTATTACATTTATCGTGCAAAACTATATATTAGACCCCTTGGGTCTTCAATACATGCAAACGATTATGTTTATTTTGGTAATCGCCTCGTTAGTTCAACTTGTAGAGATGGTGATCCAGAAAACCAGTCCCGCACTGTATCAATCTTTAGGCGTGTTTTTACCATTAATTACTACCAACTGTGCGGTCTTAGGTCTTACAATTTTAAACATTCAAGAAAACTACAACATCGTTGAAACCATTGTGCATGCAATTGGTGCTGCGGTAGGTTTCTCCTTGGCTATTGTACTGTTTGCGGCCATTCGAGAAAAATTGGAAATTGCAAATGTACCACAACCTTTTAAAGGATTTCCAATTGCCCTACTTACTGCAGGATTAATGTCCCTCGCATTTCTTGGTTTCTCCGGTCTAGTATAGAGAGGTGATTACATGAATATTAGCGATATTATATATCCGGTTGTAAGCTTAGGAGGACTAGGCTTAATTTTTGGAGGCGGACTGGCTTTTGCCTCTCAGAAGTTTGCTGTTAAACTAGACCCCTTAGTACAAGAAGTAAATGATGCGCTCCCGGGTTTAAATTGTGGAGCCTGCGGATACCCGGGATGTTCCAGTTTTGCAAAAGCAGTAGTTGAAGAAGTTTCTTCGGTGGACGGCTGTCCTGTGGGGGGGAAATCGACTGCTGAAGAAGTAGCTAAAGTCATGGGTGTGGAAGCCAATGTGGGTGAGCGGCAAGTGGCTAAAGTTATCTGTAATGCGGACAACAAAAAGGCTAAGGAAGATTTTGATTACCAAGGAATCGAAGACTGTAAAGCCGCAAGTAAATTTAACGGAGGCAGTAAATCCTGTAATTATGGATGTCTAGGTCTTTCAACTTGTGTTAGAGAATGTCCGGTAGATGCTATTCAAATTACGGACAATAGAATTGCTAAAGTTGATCCGGATCTTTGCATCAGTTGTGAAAAATGTGTAAAAGTTTGCCCGAAAAATGTCATTGATATGGTTCCTGAGAGCCAAGAAGTTGTGATCACCTGTAAAAACGAAGAAAAAGGTAAAGTTGTACGACAAAAATGTGATGTGGGCTGTATAGGATGTCAAATCTGTGTGAAGTCCTGTCCATTTGACGCTATAAACTTTGAAAACAATCTTGCTTTTATTGATTATGACAAGTGTACAAACTGTCATGTCTGTGTTGAAAAATGTCCGACTCAAGCAATTGAGGGAGATATTAACAACAGAAAAAAAGCTGAAATCATTCAGGAAAAATGCATCAAATGTAATATCTGTGCGAAAGCCTGTCCGGTGGACGCAATTGAAGGGGAAGTAAAAGAAAAGCATTTAGTCCATGAAGATCAGTGCATCGGATGCAGTGTTTGTGCCGAAAAATGTCCTAAAGACGCAATTGAAATGAAAAAGAGAAAATAAGCGTTGTTTTTGAAAATAAAACCCTTACGATAATGCGGCAGTTTTCATTATGGTAAGGGTTTTATCTTTGCGTCTGCCTTTAATTTTAGCTTGTAAGCATTGCCATAAAGTGTTAAAATCTTAATGTATTCACAAATGAATAAAATAGCATGAAATGAGTGTTTTGCACAAGAAATATAGAATGGAATAGAAACGAGTGAAAAGAATGAAATTAAAAAAAATGATCTATTTAGCAATTCTGGTATCCATAGGCCTAGCATTGCATATTATTGAAGGATTTATACCCAATCCATTTGTAGGCCTTGCCCCCGGCGCTAAGCTGGGCTTAGCAAATATTATTGGTTTAATCACTTTGGTTTTATTAGGGCTGAAAAGCGCTCTAACCGTTAACATTTTAAGATCCTTTTTGGGAGGATTGGCAACAGGTGCCGTAACATCGATGTTTTACAGTATGGCAGGAGCTTTACTAAGTACTGTAGCAATGTGGTTTATGTACAGATATTTTAAACGTCAATTCAGTCTGATTGGTGTAAGTGTATTTGGAGCACTTGCCCATAATGTTGCGCAACTTTTGGTGGCTGCTGTAATTATCAATAACATAAGGATTTTTATTTATTTACCGATTTTGATGTTTGCCAGTATTTTTACGGGTATTTTTATCGGTATGACTTCTAACCTAACCTTATCAAAAATCAAGAATTCTGTAACAGAAAGTCTGACAAAACAATTATAACGAGGTGTCGAATAATGGGTCAGTTTCTTATATTAGCATCAAAGTCTCCTCGAAGAAAAGAAATATTACAGGACTTGGGGTTTCAACTAATTGTGCAGCAAAGTGATGTGGATGAAACCTGTGATGGAAGTTATAAGAGCCTGGAAGAGAAGGTTATCAGTATCGCACGAAAAAAAGCCCAAGCGGTGGCTTCAAGGACCGACAGGTCCGGGGAAAAAACTATAGTTCTGGCTTCGGACACTATGGTTTTTCTTAATGATGAGGTTTTAGAAAAACCTAAAAGTCGTAGAGAAGCCTATATTATGCTGGCGAAATTATCCAATAAAAAACATAGAGTGATTACTGTAACTGTGATCATTGATGATAAGAAGCAACAGACATTTGAAAACGCTAGTAAGACCGATGTATATTTTAAGGACTTAGATAAAAAAGCTATCAATGGGTATTTAGACCATAACCAGTATAGAGATAAAGCCGGTGCTTATGGAATTCAAAATAACGGGGACTTATTAATAGATAAAATTGATGGAGACTATTTTAATGTTATGGGCCTTTCTGCATCGACGGTGACAGACTATTTCAAAAAGTACCACAATGAAGTGATATCAACAGAAAGATTATTTGATAAACATAAAAATTTGATAAAAAAATTCAGGAGTGACGGTGACAGCAATGAGTAAATCTTTGATCAATAGAAAAACAGCAACTATTATTACGATTCTCCTAATCCTCGCGGTGATTTTTATGGGAATCACTTCCGGAGAAAGGGAAAAGGTCAGCGTTATTGAACGGTGGATAGGAAATGTCATTACTCCTATTCAGCGGGCAGTTATGACCCCGATCCATGGAATACAGGACAGAGTATATGATATTGCAAACTTTGCTCAACTCAATCAACAAAATCAAGAACTGGAACAAAGTTTGATTGAAAAAGAACAGGAACTTATCGAAGCGCGACTCTCGGAAAGTGAGCTGGAAGAACTTCGAGGCCTGCAAGAATCTTTAAACTTCGTATCCGCTGCGGATCACGGGGAACCGGTATCTGCCCGAATTATTTCTAAGTCCCATGCGGACTGGTTTAATGTGTTCACCATCAATGCCGGGGAAAATCACGGTATAGTACAAGATGGTGTGGTACTCAGCGAAAAAGGATTAGTAGGGAGAGTCATTGAAGTGGGAGATAATTGGGCACGGGTGATGTCTATTTCTGACAGCAACAGTTCTGTAAGCTTCAAGGTCCTCCGGGATGCAAACGTAGAAGGGATTGTCCAAGGCAGTGTCACGGACAGCTTAGAAGGGTATCTTTTTGACCCCCGAATGGAAATCGAAATAGGGGATCAATTGGTAACCTCCGGACAAGGGATTTTTCCTGAAGGTGTACTAATTGGAGAAGTAACGGAAATCGGGAAATCTAGTGAACAGTTACTAGATGCAGTGAAAGTTGAACCGGCAGTGGATTTTCAAAAAATCAATCGGGTTCTAGTATTGGACATGGAGGAAGACGGCTAAAGTAATTCTATGATAGAAGGAGACATTATGAATAAAATAATAATTATTGGGATTCTCACCGTTAACATAATTTTGCAAACCACTGTTTTGAACTTTGTAAGCATTAGTAGTGCCAGTCTAAACACCAGTTTGCTGTTAATTGTTGCCATAAGTGTTTATTTAGAACCGAAGGAGAGCTTTCTCTACGCTCTCTATACGGGATTGTTGCTGGACACCGTAACCGGGGTATTTATCGGTCTGAATACTTTCATTTTTCTGCTGGTTGCCTACGGCATATCAATTATTCAAGAGGAAATGGTAAAGGAAAGCTATTTAACTCCACTAGTATTAGGGATGGTGTCAATTGTTCTATACAATTTTCTTAGCTTATTTTTTGTTTACTTGATGGGATATACAGTGAGACTCGCTCATTACTTCAGTTTTAATACCTTGATTGAAATTGCATACAATAGCGTTTTTATGCTGTTGATATACACTTTGTTTAGTAAGTTCTACAATCGAAGAATAAAAGAAGTAAAATACTAGGGCCAGGTGATAAGAATGACTATGGATAAAAAAACCACAAGAAGATATGTATTATTAGTTTTCGTCATATTAGGGGTTTTTGCAGTAATTTTTCTGCGACTGGCGAGCTTGATGATCGTGGAGGGAGAGGTTTACAGAAATCGTGCGGCAAACAGTATTTTAAAAACCGTTTCCACACCGGCCCCCCGTGGAGAAATCTATACTAGGGATGGGGACCCGCTAGCAAGAAATAATGTCAGTTACAACATTGAGATTATGAGAAATGAGACCATAGATGCCGATATTAATGACTTGGCATTTGAATTAATGAGCATTCTTCGTAAAAATGGAGATGTGCAAGAAGATGAGTTTCCCATTGTTTTTTCTGAGGATGGAGAGCCCCACTTTACCTATGATCAGAAGATTGATCAGTGGAAGGAAACCTATGATTTGGAAGAAGTCGCTAATGCAAAGGAAGCTTTTGAAGTATTAAAGTATCGGTATGAACTGGAGGACCTTGAAGACAGTGAAGCTCAAAAATTTTTCATTGAGGAAGCTTCAGAAATATCAGTACCTATTTCTATTAGTAGCTGGAAGTTTCGTGAAGAGCTCAATAAAGAACGTTGGATGGGCAGTTATAGAATTGAAGATTATGACATGACGGCAAAAGAAGTCTTTGCACATATACGAGAAGAAGTTTTTGAAATTGACAGTCAGTTATCAAAAGAAGAAGCCCGGGATGTTATGATCTTTCGGGATCAGATTCAGCGACAAGGGTCCTATTTTCAGTATCAGCCGGTTACAATTATTGAAGATATCAGTTTGGATTCCGTGATTGCCATTGAAGAAAACATTCATAGATTCCCCGGGGTCAATGTAGTGAAAAAACCGATAAGACATTATCCAAATGATTCTCTGGCATCTCATATCTTAGGCCATGTGGGTCGGATAGCAACAGAGAAGGAAATTGAGCATTACGTAGACGAGCTGGGCTATGAGAAAAATGATGTTATTGGGAAAATGGGAATAGAACACGCCTTCGAAGAGGACTTGCAAGGGAAAAGAGGTTCTGAGGAAGTATTGGTTGATTCGAGAGGACGAAGGCAGGAGACTTTAGAAACCGTAGATCCGGTACCCGGGAAAAATATATATACCAGTATTGATAAAAATTTACAGAAAAAAACGGAAAACATTTTAGAGGAAGTAATCAATACTATCCAACAGGGTGGAACTTATGAAACCCCTTGGGGGACAGATACGTTTCAAAATGCCCAGGGACGGATTTACGATAAAGCAAAGAGTGGTTCAGCTGTGGTCCTGGATGTTAATACAGGAAAAGTATTGGCCTTAGCGAATTATCCGGATTTTGATCCTAATTTATTTACTACGGGAATCAGCAGTGATGACTGGGAGAAACTACAACCGGAAAATCCTAATGATCGTTTGTCACCGACTCCTTTGCGAAATATAGCTATTAGTTCGGCAGTGCAGCCGGGGTCGGTATATAAGATGGTTGTGGGATTGGCAGCTTTAGAATATGGTCTGGATCCCAATTATCGTATGCGGGATACCGGTTATATCGAGGTGGATCGAGATGGCAATCAAATTTTTGGAAACTGGTTATGGAATCAAAACAGAGGCTACTTAGGTAGTCAAAACTTAGTGGAGGCTATCGCGGATTCGAACAATATTTATTTTGGTTCTGTTCTTCGAAATTGGGATTACTCCAGAGATCGGGCGCTACCTTTCAGTATGAGTGTTGATCAAATGTTGGAATTTTCAAAAGAATTAGGGCTAAATGATGCCTCTGGAATAGAAATCAAGGTTCCCTCAGAAGAATCCGGCAACATCCCCAGCGAAGAAATGAAAACTTTGGGTATCGAAAGATCTCTTCGGTGGAAACTAAGCAATGATTTACGACTGGAACATTTAGATCCGGAAGTGGTAGATCTTACGGAAGACCCTCGAGAAGATATTATCGATGAGATTATTTCCTGGACGGATGAAAACCCTTCAAGGGGAGAACTGTATAATCGGCTACTGGAAGTCGGAATTGAAAGGGAATACATTGACCGAATTGACGGCGATGCAGGTTGGGTGGATATTATTAAGTATAGTTACTTTAACCAAGCCTATTGGACGAAGATGGACGAGTTAAACCTTTCCATTGGACAAGGGGAGCATCAATACACTCCGATCCAAATGGCTAATCTAATGGCGATTTTTGCAAACGGAGGCACAAGATATGAAGTATCTGCAATCGATAGGATCGAAGATCCTTTAACCGGTGAATTCGAGAACAAGGAGCCGAAGATTGCAAACGAGTTAGCTTTAGATGATCCGCGGCATCTTGATATAATAAACGAAGGGATGCTTAAGACCACGGAGGAAGGAACCCCAAGAAGATACTTTCAAAATTTTCCGGTTGATGTAGCCGGGAAAACCGGTACAGCGCAGTTCACTGGTAAAATCCCCCCGAAAGATGAAGTGGAATACCTTCTAGAACATTTAAATCGATTCAGGGTATCCGAAGATGAGGTCTATAGAAAAATAGACGAATTAAGAGAAGAGAATCCGGAAGATCCCAGGTTTCTAGAAGAAAGTTATGCTATGAGAGAAGCGATTAAAGCACTGAATCCCAGTATGGATAATCAGAAATTAAATCAATATAAGGATGATTACGATAATTATTCCTGGTTTATTGGTTTTGCTCCTTACGAAGATCCGGAAATCGCTGTGGCGGTAGTGATCCACCAAGGAGGAACTGGTGGGTACTCCGCACCAATTTTTAGAGAAATTGTTGCAGAGCATTTAGGCATGAATAAGGCTTTAGAAGAGGAAAATGAAGAGCTTGAGGATGTTGATGAGGAAGAGGGGAGCACTGTGAATCCATAGGAAATAGTTTTTTTAAATAAAATAAGCAGGAGTTTTACAATTTATAGAGAATAGTATATTTAGATAGAAGAAATTCAGTGTGGAGGTTTCGATATGACGAATCAAAGCTTAATTGAATTTAAAGGAACGAAAGATGGATTGGTCATCAAAGTCAAAGAGAACCAAGATTTCCAAAACATAAAGAGTGCATTAATCGCACATTTTGAAAAGGCCGGAAGTTTTTTTAAAGGTGCGAATCTACTGGATATTGAATGCCCCTATATAAATGAGGAAGAGCGTCTAGCCCTTAAAACCATTGTTATGGAAAAGTATGATTTAAACTTTAAAGAAGTTACGGAAGACTTCAAACCTGAAATTTTCCAAGGGTTAAAAGAAGGAATGACAAAGTTTCACAGTGGAACCTTACGTTCAGGACAGGTGTTATCTTACGAAGGGAACCTGGTAGTCTTTGGCGATGTAAATCCCGGGGCCGTAGTAAAAGCCTACGGAAACATCATAGTGTTAGGAAGCTTAAGGGGAATCGCCCACGCAGGCGCGAATGGGAATCTCGATGCCATTGTTTCCGCACATGTTTTAAACCCAACGCAATTAAGAATCGGGGACATAATCGCAAGATCGCCTGATGAAAAACTTCCGGATTCGGTGAATCCGGAAGTTGCAAAAGTAAAGAATCAATCAGTATATGTAGAATCCAATTACAATAAAGGGAAGAAGAAGGGGGAAAAATAATGGGAAAAGTTATTGTTATCACATCCGGCAAAGGTGGCGTTGGTAAAACCACAGCGACAGCCAATATAGGTACGGCTTTGGCGAAACTGGACAAAAAAGTAGTAGTAGTAGATGCAGATATTGGGCTTCGTAATCTAGATGTGGTGCTCGGGTTAGAAAATCGAATAGTATATGATATTGTGGATGTTGTGGAGGGAGTTTGTAAACTTCGACAAGCACTGATCAAAGATAAAAAGCATCCGGGACTTCATTTATTGCCGGCAGCCCAAACGAAGGATAAAAATGCAATCGCCCTGAAGCAAATGAAAGGCTTGATCGATGAATTAAAGGAGCGTTTTGACTATGTAGTAATTGACTGTCCTGCAGGAATAGAACAAGGTTTTAAAAATGCAATTGTGGGAGCAGACGAAGCCATAGTGGTATCAACCCCAGAGATTTCAGCGGTGCGGGATGCGGATCGAATTATTGGTCTTTTGGAAGCTTCAGAAATCAGCGATCCAAAATTGATTATTAATCGGCTGCGCTATGATATGGTAAAACGTGGAGATATGATGAATACGGAGGATATGATTGATATTTTAGCGATCGATTTAATCGGTGTAGTACCCGATGATGAAAATATTGTTATTTCCACGAACAGAGGGGAACCGGTAGTGAACCAGGAGCAATCTTTTGCAGGAACTTCTTTTAGAAATATCGCACGAAGAATTAACGGTGAAGAAGTACCCTTTGAAGAGTTTAAAATAGAAAATGGATTAGTGGATCGATTAAAAAGTTTTTTTAAGATTAACTCAAACTAAAAAAGAGGAGAGGGGGGCATAAAATGAATCTCAATATATTTAAATGGTTTAATAAAGAGGATAAAACAAGTAAGAATGTAGCAAAAGAACGATTGCAACTGGTGCTAATTCACGATCGTAATAATTCTTCACCGGAGTTTATCAACAACTTAAAAAGTGATATTTTGGAAGTGATTTCGAAGTATATTGAAATTGATGAAAGCTGTTTTGATGTAAAACTTGTCCAAACCGATGATGATTCAAATTCTAGAGGCAAACCTGCTTTAGTTGCCAACATTCCTATAAAAAAGATGAAAGAACATAAAAAGGAAGAATAAAGATCTTTCTTTGATAATTTATCAAAAAAGACTTTTAATTGAAAAAATCAGTTAGAAGTCTTTTTTGCGTTTGCTCTGGAATGAAGAGGGATCGACGTTGATTTATTGGTTTAATTATGATAGACTTAAGAGTCAAAAAAATTTAAAACATTAAATTTAACGTAAATAGAATATTACGTTTAGGAGTGGAATTATGAGTGATCAAATAAAAGAAGTAAAAATCGATGATTTATTGATGAAAGTTGAAAAACCTGCAAGATATTTAGGAAACGAAATGAACTCCGCCCACAAGGAAATCAACGAGGATATGGTTCGTTTTGCTTTTGCTTTTCCGGATACGTATGAAATCGGTATGAGCCATTTAGGTATGCAGATTCTCTATCATCTCTTGAATGAGCAGCAGGATATTTTCTGCGAGCGGGTGTTTTCACCGAATACAGACATGGAAAACTTACTCCGAAGGGAAGAACGCCCCCTATTTGCATTGGAGACAAAGACACCATTGAAGGCCTTTGACTTTATCGGTTTCACTCTGCAGTACGAACTAAGCTATACCAATATTTTAAACATCTTAGATATGGGAGAGATCCCTTTGTTTCAGAAGGATAGAGAGGAAGAGGATCCTATTATAATTCTTGGAGGCCCATGCAGCTACAACCCTGAGCCCATAGCAGATTTTGCGGACATTATTGTATTGGGAGAAGGGGAAGAAATCATTCTTGAAGTGATTAATCTTTATAAAAAAATCAAACAGAAGCCAAACTATCAAAAGGCGGACTTTTTATTAGCCGCTTCAGAAATAGAAGGAATTTATGTGCCCAGTCATTTTGCAGTGGACTACCATGCCGATGGCAGGATTAAAGAAGTTCGATCAACTGAAAAAAGTGGTGGTGAGCAGGGGTTAAAAAAGAGAATTATTGAAGACCTTGATAAAGCCTATTATCCTGATAAAATATTGGTGCCTTATATAGATACCGTTCATAACCGTGTGGTGCTAGAGATCTTTCGAGGATGCATCCGGGGTTGTCGTTTTTGTCAAGCGGGAATGATCTATCGTCCGGTTCGGGAGCGGAGTTTAGAAAAACTTCAAACCATGGCCCATGATTTACTGCAAAACACGGGTTATGAAGAAATTTCATTAGCTTCTTTAAGTTCCAGTGATTATACAGAAATTGAAGCATTGATCCACCACCTGATTGAGATCAACCAAAAGGATCATATCGGTGTATCCCTTCCCTCCCTTAGACTGGATAATTTTTCAAAGGAACTTATAGAAGAAATTCAAAAGGTGCGAAAAACCGGTTTAACCTTTGCGCCCGAAGCCGGAACCCAGCGACTTCGAGATGTGATCAATAAAAATATCAGAGAAGAAGATCTTTTAAACTCGGCAAAAGAAGCTTTTGAAATGGGCTATAATAATATAAAATTGTACTTTATGATCGGACTGCCTACAGAAACCGATGAAGATATATTGGGGATTAAAGAATTGGTTTATAAAGTTCTTAATCAGTATCATAGCCTTCCGAAGGAGAAGAGGGCGGGAGGTTTAAAAATTACTGTAAGCACTTCCACTTTTGTACCAAAGGCTTTTACTCCTTTTCAATGGGAAGAACAAATTTCCTTAGAGGAGATTCACCGACGACAATCGATATTAAAAGAAAGTCTCACCCACCGTAGCATAAACTATAATTACCATGATGGTAAAACCAGTGTGGTAGAAGGGGCTTTTGCCAGGGGAGATAGAAGATTGTCAAAAGTGCTTTATAAAGCCTATAGTTTAGGCTGCAAATTCGATGGTTGGGGAGATCATTTCGATTATCAAAAATGGGTTAAGGCCTTTGAAGAGGAGGACTCATCTTTGGATTTCTATAGTCATAGAAAAAGAAGTTATGATGAAATTTTGCCTTGGGACCATTTTGATATCGGCGTGAACAAGTCTTATTTAATGCAAGAGAATAATAAGGCGAAAATCGAAGAGGTAACCCCGGACTGTCGGTTAAATTGTTCCGCATGTGGAATTAATCAAAAATTTACATCCCGGGGAGGTGTATGTTAATGGCCATGTTAAGGGGGAAATTTTCAAAAACCGGAGACATGAAATATATTTCACACCTAGATCTTGTCAGACTTTTTCATCGAGTTTTAAGAAGAGCAGGAATTAATATTGCCTATACCCAGGGATTTAATCCTCATCCGATCATTTCCTTTGCCACGGCTCTCAGCCTTGGGGTTGAAAGTTACGGAGAGTACTTTGATCTTAAGTTGAATGAGGAGATGTCTTTTACAGAATTTCAACAAAGTGTTAATCAGCATATGCCGAGGGGTATCAAAATATTAGATGGTAAATATATTGATTCTAAAGAAGACTCTTTAATGTCTATGGTCGAGTATTCCGATTATCTTATTGCTGTAGAATTTATCGACGAGAATTGGGACAGAGAGCTATTTGAACAATGGGTTGCCGGATTTTTGGAAGAAGAAAGAATTATGATTACTCGGAAGAAAAAGAAAAAACGTCGGCAACGGCACCAAGAGTATAAAGAAGTGGATGTGCGACCTTTGATAAAAGAATTAACATTAGAGAGTGTCCGGGGAGAAAAATGGTCATTATATACTCTGTTAACCACTGGATCTAAAGGAAATTTAAAACCGGAGGATCTTATTAAGCTATTCGAAAAATATTTGAAAAATCAAGAACAAAACCGGGAGAAAGAAAACCCCATAGAAATTACATCAGTAGAAATTACAAGAAAAGATCTATATCAAGAGGTAAACGGAGCAATGAAAAATCTTATTGATGCCGTATAACGAGTACTGAGGAAGTGAGGGTTTTTATGGAGACAATTTTAGTAGACGTTGAATTTGAAGAAGTTCGGATTGCAATACTCGATGAAAACCAAGCTCTTACTCAATACTATGTGGAAAAAAAAGATTCTGCAAGGATTTTAAATAATGTTTATTTAGGAAAAGTTGTGGATATTTTGCCGGGAATGCAGGCGGCTTTTGTAGATATCGGCCGGGAGAAAAATGCCTACCTTCATATTAAAGATGCTCTTATTTCAGAAGAGGAAAACAAAGGGCAGACGATAGAAAAGCTTTTGAATAAGGGGCAAGGAATTATTGTACAGGTAATAAAGGAAGAAATTGGAGATAAAGGTGCTAAAATTACCCGAAAAGTAGGACTTCCTGGACGAAATATTGTGTTGTTGCCCTTTGAGCAGGGGATTGGCATCTCAAGAAGTATTCGAAATCAGGAGATAAGAAAAAGATTAAAGAGTGAGGTGAAAAAATACCTTTCGGAAGACTATGGACTGATTGTCAGAACCGCCGCTAAGGATTATTCCGGGAAGGATTTTGCAGAGGAAATTGAGTATCTGATTAAAATGTGGGAAGACGTTAAACGTGTCGGATCCTATGAGTACCCTCCGAAATTAATTTTTGAAGAATGGGGAATTGCCCATAAGGTATTAAGGGATTATTTTACCGATGATGTTAAAACACTGTACATTAACTTGAAAGAAGAATACGACAAAAGCATCTCATTGATGAAAAAGTTAAATCCGGATCTATTAAATCGTATGAAGCATTATCAAGATAAGGTGCCAATGTTTTTGAAATTTAATATTATTTCACAACTTGAACAAATTTACAAACCCAGAGTTTGGTTAAAGAGTGGGGGATATATAGTAATTGATCATACAGAAGCATTGACGGCAATAGATGTTAATACCGGTAAATATACCGGTAAACGCGAGTTCGAAGAGACGATTTTTCAACTCAACTTGGAAGCCTCTAAAGAAATTGCAAAACAGTTGAAGCTCCGAGACATTAGCGGTATTATTATTATCGATTTCATCGATATGAAAAGTGGAAGCCATTATAAAGAATTGATCGATACTTTTGAAAAGTATCTACATCATGACAAAACAAAAACCAAAGTATTAGGAGTGACAAACCTGGGACTATTAGAGCTTACCAGGAAGAGAGAGAGCAAAACCTTAGAGAAGTACTTATATAGTGGTTGTGATCATTGTGAAGGTACGGGGAGAAGAATGTCCTTGGATTTCTTTTTATTGAAAGTTGAGAAAGAGGTTTTAAGAAAAATTGAACATACATCCTGTAAAGAATTTTTCTTTAAAGTTCACCCTGATTTAAATAAAAAGTTAAGAAGAAAACCGGAACGCATTAAAAAAATGGAAGCTTATTATCAAATTACCATCTATTTTAAAGGGGATGAAAATCTGGCCTTTGGAGATTTTGAAATTCATAGGAATACGCATTGACTTAAGGGCATAAATATGATATTATCTATATTCGTAGTAGCCGCGCAAATAAGGTTTAAAACATAAATGTTGCCTATATTTGGCGAGTTTGAAAAGAGGAGGTGCTTGATAGATGTACGCAATTATCGAGACTGGTGGAAAACAATACAAAGTAGCAGAGGGCGATTCTGTATTCGTTGAAAAGTTAGAGGTCAACGAAGGAGAAACGGTAACTCTAGACCGAGTTCTTGGAATTTCTAAAGAGGGAAGCTTTACCTTTGGTACTCCAATTCTGGACGGAGTTACAGTTGATGCAAAGGTAGAAAAGCAGGGAAAGTCTAAAAAAATTACGGTTTTCAAATATAAGCCGAAAAAAGCTTACAGAAAGAAGCAGGGACACCGACAGCCATATACAAAGCTGTTAATTGAAAAGATTAACGGATAATATCGCTGCTTATGGTTAAAGTAAAGATTAAAAAAAACAATGAACGGATTTACTATTTTGAGATTACTGGACATGCCAATGCCGCAAAATATGGTGAAGATATTGTTTGTTCCGCTATTTCCGTATTAGGACAAACCTGCATTATAGGTCTGATAGAAGTGGCGAACATAGACATAAATTACAGGATTGAAACAGGTTTTCTGACCTGTGAGATTCCCTCAAATCTTTCGGCAACAAAGGCAAGAGAAGTGGATATTATCGTAAATACCATGTATTTAGGAATGAAAAGCGTCCAACATAGTTATTCTGAATTTATGGAAATCAACGAACTGGAGGTGTAAAAAATGATTAAAATGAACTTACAACTATTTGCTAGTAAGAAAGGTGTAGGAAGTACTAAGAATGGTCGTGACAGTATTTCGAAGCGACTGGGAGTAAAAAAAGGTGATGGACAAACGGTTCTAGCTGGAAACATTTTAGTGCGACAAAGAGGTACAAAATTCCACCCTGGACATAATGTCAAACGAGGTGGGGATGATACCCTTTTTGCAACGATTGATGGTTCCGTGAAGTTTGAACGAGTTGGTAAAAACAAGAAACAAGTTAGTATCTATCCAAACTAATACTTAAGAAAAGCTATCTAAACCGCCATTGATGGCGGTTTTTTTTTAACAGTTCAAAAATTTGGGTTAGTAGGAAAGAAAAGTGGTATATACCATATAAATGAGGGTGATAAAATGTTTATCGATAAAGTTGATATTAAAATCAAAGCAGGGAATGGCGGCGACGGCATTGTGGCTTTTCGAAGGGAAAAGTATGAACCGTCGGGAGGGCCTGCCGGTGGAGATGGTGGCGTAGGCGGGGATGTTTACTTCGAAGTTGATGAAGGCATTCGAACCCTGGTAGATTTCCGATATAAAAAGCACTACCGGGCGGAAAATGGTGCCAATGGCGCTAAAGCCAATCGAAAAGGGAAAGATGGTGAGGCCCTGTACATTAAAGTGCCTCCAGGTACTACGATAAAGAACAAAAATACCGGAGAAATTTTGGCTGATTTGGTTGATAAAGAAGATCGAGCCTTAATACAAAAAGGTGGTGGAGGCGGCCGGGGCAATACCCGCTTTAAAACCTCTACCCGTAGAGCTCCGAAATTCGCCACCCCGGGAGAAAGAACGGAAGAACTGGAGCTGGAACTGGAAATGAAAGTAGTTGCGGATGTTGGGTTGATTGGATTCCCCAATGTTGGAAAATCAACACTTCTATCCGTAGTTACCAGTGCGAAACCTAAAATTGGGAATTATCACTTTACTACGATTCATCCCAACATAGGCATCGTGGATTATAAAGGTGTCGATAGCTTTGTCCTAGCGGATATTCCCGGGCTAATTGAAGGAGCCCATGAAGGAGTAGGTCTTGGGCATGAGTTCTTAAAGCATACAGCAAGAACGAAGCTTTTGGTTCATATATTGGATATTTCCGGTTCGGAACGTAGGGATCCCGGGGATGATTTTGAAAAGATCAACAGGGAACTGAATAAATATGACGAGTCTTTAATTAATAAATGCCGAATTGCAGTCGGTAATAAGGCGGATTTATTACAAGACCGTGAAACCAGTGAAAAAGTCAGGGAATTGACTGAAGAAAAGGGCATGAAATACTTGGAAGTCTCGGCCATTGCCCATCAGGGCATTGAAAAATTCCTGGATGAGGTCATACTAGAACTTCAACAGATCGAAACCGAAGAACCGATGGTAAAGCCTCAAGATGAAATTAAACTCTACCAGCATGAAGTTAGTAAAGAGGATACTATTAAAGTATACCAGGAAAACGGGGTATATATAGTTGAAGGAAAGAAGATCGAGCGATTGATTGAATCTGTAAATTTCGAAGACACAGAGTCTACAAATTACTTTCAAAAATTCCTGAAGGATAAAGGGGTTATTCAAAAACTTCGGGACTTAGGAATTAACGAAGGGGACACGGTGAAGATATATGATATTGAGTTTGAGTTTACTGAGTAGAGGAGGTATTGGATGTTAAAAGGAAAACAACGCAGCTATCTAAAAAAATTAGCCCATGATATAGATTCGATTTTTCAAATCGGAAAAGCAGGGATTAATGAAAACTTTATTGAACAACTTAAGAATGCTTTAGAGGCAAGAGAATTAGTAAAGATTACTGTTCTGGACAATTCGGATCTGGACACAAAAGAAGCAGCTTCAGAAGTAGCTGAAAAAACTGAAGCGGAGTTTGTTCAGGCCATAGGGAAAAAGTTTGTGATTTATAAGGAATCAGAGGAGAATAAAAAAATAAAGCTTCCGAAAGCCTAGGGAACGAAATTTGCTATAAGAGGGTGAGGTAATGAAGAAAGTCGGCGTCATCGGAGGGAGCTTTGATCCTATACATTTTGGTCATTTGCGCATTGCACAAATTGCCCTGGAGGAACATCATTTGGAAGAGATTTTATTTATTCCCTCCGGCAATCCCCCCCACAAAAAAACGAAGGATTTATCCCCTGCAATAGATCGTCTAAATATGGTGAAACTTGCCGTGGACGATAATCAAAACTTCACTGCGTGCGACTATGAGATTTATGAATCGGGGATTACGTATACGATTTTGACGATAAAAGAGTTGCAAAAACAATACCCTAAAGGTACGGTTTTTTCCTTCATTCTTGGTGCGGATGCTTTTCTGGATATGGACAGTTGGCGGGATTTAGAGGAGTTTTTATCCATAGTAGAATTAATTGTACTATCCAGAAGCTATTACAAGACCAGTAAAGTAGAGGAAAAGATTAAGCACTATCAGGAGCAATATCCTTGCAATATACAAACAATTTATGCCAAGACCTTAAATATTTCAGCCACCTCCCTTCGAAAGTTAGTTAAAAGTGGGAAAAGTCTTCGGTATTTAGTTCCCAGTGAAGTCGATAAATACATTTACACTCGGGGGCTCTATAAGTAAAGGGAGGTAATAAATTGAGACAAGATGATCATATGATTGAAAGAATAAAAAGCCGCCTAAAGAAGCGGCAACCCTACGGAAGATATCAACATACCCTTGGAGTAGTGAAAGCTGCTTGCGATTTGGCTGAGCATTACGGCATATCAGTGGATAAAGCACGATTGGCGGCCTTGCTTCACGATTATGCAAAAGATTTAACAGAGCATGAGCTAAAAAAATATATTGAAGTTCATAAGTTGGAAGTGGATCAAAGTTTATATGAGACCTATGAGCTCCTTCACGGGGTAGTGGGAGCCCATATGGCAAAGACGGAATTTGGAATTCACGATGAAGAAATACTACAAGCTATAAGATATCATACCACAGGAAGGCTCCATATGGAGCCGCTTGAAAAAATCATATATTTATCAGATTTTATTGAAGAAAACCGGAACTATCCCGGGGTAGAGGCACTGAGAAAGCTGGCTTATGAAGATTTAGATAAAGGGTTATTACAAGGATTTAACAACACAATTAGATTTTTACTTGCTACGGACAAAGTCATACACTGCAATACTGTTAAAGCAAGAAATCAACGATTAAAAGATTTGGCTAAAAAGTAAAAGAAATGGAAACGCTCTAGGTGTATATGAATAAAGGTATGAGTCTACAATACAAAGGAGGAAAAACATGGCTGAAAGTCCTAAAAAACTAGTCAAAAGAATTTTAGAAGTGATTGATGATAAAATAGGAGAAGATACGTCCGTGATTGATTTAGAATCCGTATCTACGATAGCGGATTATTTTGTATTAACGAATGGAGAATCCCTGCGTCAAACGAAGGTGCTTGCCGATGAAATTATAGAACAACTAGAGGAAGATGGGATATTCCTTCGAAATAAAGAAGGGTATCAGACCGGGAAATGGATTTTATTGGATTATGGAGATATTGTCGTTCATATTTTTGAAAAAGAAACTCGAGAATTCTATGATCTTGAAAAAATATGGCAAGATGCAAAAATTATTTCTGTAACCGAGGGAAAGCCTGATACCCCCTTGTAAAAAGACAGTAAATTTTCAAGAATAGGAGCGATCGTCCATGAAAAATGTCCACCCAGTCTTAGTAAGAATGATTCCTTTAATTGAAGGAATCGGTAAAACCTTTGGCAAGAACTGTGAAGTGGTGCTTCATGAAATTAAAAACTCTAACAAATCTATTATAGCTATTTATAATGGTCACGTAACCGGGCGAAGTGTGGGAAGCCCGATGTTAGACGTAGGCATTCAAGCGATCCGAAGAGGTAAAAAGGCGGACAATATTTTAAATTATAAAAATAAAAGCTCCGACGGCAAAGTATTAAAGTCCTCTACGATGTTTATTAGGGATGAGAATGACGAAATTATCGGGTGTCTATGTATTAATATCAACGTTTCGGAGTTCATTGTTGCTCAAAAGTCACTGGAAGAACTGGTTAAAACCGATATAGAAGGCGAAACAAAGCTTGGAGACTTTGAAAATAACAATGTGAATGATATTCTTGTAAATATAGTTTCCGATACCCTGGAAGCCTTTGGGCGGCCGGTAGCTTATATGAATAAAGATGAAAAAGTCAAAATAGTTAAAAAACTTGATGATCAAGGAGCCTTTTTAATAAAAGGAGCGATTGATTATGTAGCTAAAATTTTATGTGTATCTAGATATACAATATATAATTATCTAGATGAAATTAGAATAAATGGATAATTGAGAGGAGAATGTATATGAAAAAACTAATTAACACGAAAAATGCTCCTGCGGCAATCGGAGCCTATTCCCAGGGAGTAGAGATGAATGGAATGCTGTTCATCTCCGGACAAATTCCTTTTGAGGCGGAAACCATGGAACTTGTCTCCGAAGATGTACAGGAACAGACCCATCAGTCACTTGAAAATCTTACAGCAATTTTAGAAGAAGCAGGATACAGTCTTAGTGATGTGGTGAAAACTACGGTTTTCATTAAGGATATGAATGAATTTGCTTTGATTAATGAAGTTTACGGAGAATTTTTCAAAGATGATAAGCCCGCTAGAGCTTGTGTAGAGGTGGCACGACTTCCTAAGGATGTTAAGGTGGAAATTGACGCCATTGCATGCAAATAAAGGTGTTACAAAAAAGATGGTTGGGAAACCATCTTTTTTAAAGAACAGGAGGGATGAATGTGAGTGAATTAAGTATGTTTGATGTACTAGGGCCTAATATGATCGGACCTTCCAGCTCTCACACAGCCGGAGCTTGTCGGATTGGTAAAGTGGGCAACAAAATGTGTAAAGGAGATATTTCCCATGTTCGATTCTTGCTTCATGGTTCCTTCAGTCAAACTTATAAAGGGCACGGAACGGATCGTGCATTGGTTGGGGGTATTTTAGGTTTTGACCCCGATGATGAACGAATTGTAGAATCCTTTGCCATCGCTAAAGCTTTAGGGATTAAGTTTGAGTTTCTTAAAGCGGATTTGGGGGATGTACACAGTAATACGGTGAAAATAGAAATTCAAAAGAGTAGTGGTGAAATAGTGGAAGTCATGGGCTCTTCCATAGGAGGCGGCAATATCGTTATAACAAGAATCAACGGATTGGATCTCGAATTCACCGGAGAGTATTTTACTTTAGTGGTTCCTCATATGGACCGACCGGGAATTGTAACGAAGGTAACGGCAGCCCTTGCAAAACATGAAATCAACATTGCTTTTATGAAGGTCTACCGTCACAATCGTGGGAAAGAAGCTTTTATGATTATCGAATCCGATAATGTGGTGGATCAGCTAACCATGGATGAAATAAGAAGCCTGGACGGAGTAGTTAACACCTATAGTATCAACTTAAAATAATGGGAAGGGGGGAATGTACATTGAGTTTTAACAGTGGAAAAGAAATTATTGAACTGTGTCATAATGAGAATAAAAAGATATATGAGTTGATGATTGAGCGAGAGATAGCGCTGCTAGATACTACAGAAGAGGAAATACGAGCCCATATGGCCATAAGCCTGGAAATTATGAAAAAGGCGATTGCAGATAGTATTACGGAGGATATAACTTCGATCAGCGGTCTTATCGGTGGCGATGCGAAAAAGGTTTATCAGAATGAAAGCATTAAAGGTGGCTCCATTTGCGGACCTATGATGAAAAAAGCCATTGCCTATTCTATGGGGGTACTTGAAGTTAATGCTTCCATGGGTAAAATTGTTGCCGCTCCAACTGCAGGTTCAAGCGGTATTATTCCCGGGACATTAATCGCATTACAAGAGGAGTATGATTTACCGGATACAGCTATCATCAATGCAATGATAAGCGCCAGCGCAATTGGACTGGTGGTCAGTAAAAATGCAACGGTGGCAGGGGCTGAAGGTGGATGTCAAGCTGAGACGGGAACAGCAGCAGCTATGGCAGCAGGAGCTATTGTAGAGATGATGGGCGGAACGGTTGAGCAGTCTTTCCATGCAGCATCCACCAGTCTAAAAAATATTTTAGGTTTGGTTTGTGATCCCATTGCAGGCCTTGTGGAGGCCCCTTGTGAGAAACGGAATGCTATCGGTGCTTCTAATGCACTAATCTCTTCAGAAATGGCTCTGTGTGGCGTGGAAAGTATAATACCCTTTGATGAAGTGGTGGGGGCAATGTATAAAATCGGAAGAGCTCTTCCCTTTGAATTAAAAGAAACTGCTTTAGGAGGGTTGGCGGATACGGAAACCGGCCGGCGAATTAAAAAAGAGATTCAAAGCAAGTAAGGTTTTGTAACAACACAGGGAGACAATTCATTAGGGGATTGTCTCCTTTGAATTTTGGCATCAAATTTGGTAAAACAATCTCCGATAAATTCTAACAGCTCAGTTGATAAAAAGTTTGCAAGGAAAAGTCTTTTCTGAACAGAGGAAACCGTATATAATAGTAGTTAAAGTACTAATGTATAGCCTAATGCTAACCGGACTAATCCTGTCAATAAGGTTTAATAATCTTACTATTGGAGAGGGGTATAGGAATGACTTTTACAAAGGAACAGAAAGTTGTTGTCATTTTGCTGGTTTTGATGATTTTAGCAATTGTTTCAATCTTAAGTTATAGAAAGGAACAAAATCACCAGAACCACAGGCATGTACTGATTAATGAAGAGGATGAAGTTTTTTCGGATCCACCGGTGGTTAAAGGGATAGAAAATGAGGATAAGTCCGAGTATGACAATAAAACGGAAAAGATAGCAATACATATTGAAGGCGCTGTAAAAAATCCCGGATTATACTATTTACAGGATAACAGTCGTTACGATGATGCAGTTAAAATAGCTGGAGGTCTATTGGAAGGAGCCGATCGCAGCAAAGTCAATTTAGCTAAAAAAATCTATGATGAAGCTTTTATTTATATTCCGTTGATTGGTGAGGTGTGGGAGCCTGGAATGGAATCTTTCTCAGAGAATAACCAAGAAATTCAAGAAGGTCATTCTGGGGAAGCCTTAGTAAATATCAATACCGCAACTCAGGAAGAGTTAATGAAGCTATCCGGTATAGGTGAGGTTTATGCTCAGAGAATAATAGATTATCGTACAACTAATGGTGCTTTTCAGTCTATTGAAGATATAAAAAAAGTCTCCGGAATCGGAAATATAACCTTTGAAAATATGAAAGAACAAATAACAAAGTAATTTAAGAGGTGATCCTATGAATAAAAATCAATTATTAAGAGAAATTCCTTCAGTAGACCGTTTATTACAAAAAGAAGAAACCCTTATTTTTATTAGAAAATCCTCCGTTGAATTGGTGACTCACCTTTTGCGAAGGATTATTGAAGAGTACCGAAAAAAAGTATTAGCGGATCAGAAAGGGCAAATGCATCCTTTAAGTGAAGAACAGATTATTACTAAATTGGAGAAGGAAATGAGCCAATTTATTGAAATGAACTTAAAACAGGTCATTAATGGTACGGGAACCGTGCTTCACACTAATCTGGGTAGAGCCTTGTTTTCAGAGGAAATGAAAGAGGAGGTTTGGAAAGTCTTATCAAATTATTCAAACTTAGAACTGGATTTATCCACCGGTAAAAGAGGGAGCCGTTACAGTCATCTTGTAGAAAAAATCAAATTCATAACCGGTGCAGAAGATGCTTTAGTGGTCAATAATAATGCGGCAGCTGTATTATTAACACTCAGTAGTATAGCAAAAGGGAAAGAAGTGATTGTTTCCCGTGGAGAATTGGTAGAGATTGGGGGCGCTTTTCGGATTCCCGATGTTATGGAACAAAGTGGTGCAACCTTAGTGGATGTGGGGACAACAAATAAGACTCACCTTAGAGATTATGAATCCAATGTCACAGAAGAAACAGGCGCGCTGTTAAAAGTTCATACCAGCAATTATAAAATTATGGGCTTTACTAAAGAGGTGCCTTTGAAAGAATTGGTGGATTTTGGAAAAGGAAAGAGTCTTCCGGTGATTGAAGACTTGGGAAGTGGTGTGCTGATCGATCTTGAAAAATATGGTCTTGCCCATGAACCCACGGTACAGGAAAGTGTTAAGGCGGGAGCTGATATCATTACTTTTAGCGGAGATAAGCTTTTGGGGGGACCACAAGCCGGAATCATTATCGGAAAGAGGGAATGGATCGATAAAATGAAAAAAAATCCTCTTACCAGAGCTTTTAGAATTGATAAGATGACGGTTTCTTCCTTGGAAATGATTCTATCTTATTATTTGCGGGAGGAAACCGTTGTAAATAAAATTCCCGGTCTTTCCATGATAACGATGCCTTATGAACGTTTAGTAGAAAAAGCGGAGAAATTAAAACAAATAATAGGGAAAAAGAATGAAGGATTATTCACCCTATCCACAAGAGAGGATTATTCTCAGGTCGGGGGAGGATCCTTACCCTTGGAACAATTGAAAACAGAAGTAGTGATCATAGAGTTTCACAAAACCCCGATTTCTTCGGTGGAAAAAGCTTTAAGAGAAGCCTCTATTCCGATCATACCAAGAGTCAGTAATGATGCGATGATTTTAGACCCTCGAACGATTAATGAACGGGACTTTGATTACATTGCAACAACGATCCAACGCATAGTGAAAGAGAAGCATTAATTTAAGGAGAGGATTATTTTGGAAAACATTATCATTGGAACAGCCGGTCATATAGATCACGGTAAAACAACCTTAATAAAAGCCCTAACCAATAAAGAGACTGACCGGTTAAAGGAAGAAAAGAAAAGGGGTATTTCTATAGAATTAGGTTTCAGTTATTTCGACTTGCCTAGTCAAAAGCGTGCAGGAATTATTGATGTACCAGGACACGAGAAGTTTGTAAAACATATGTTGGCCGGGGTTGGGGGGATGGACATAGTTATGTTTGTTGTGGCCGCTGATGAAGGCGTTATGCCACAAACCATTGAGCATTTAGATATTTTGTCTCTCCTTGATGTGGAAGTCGGAGTGATCGTTATTACAAAAAAGTCCATGGTTGAAGAAGATTTTTTGGAACTGGTAAAAGAGGATATAAAAGAAGCGGTTGAAGGAACCTTTCTTGAAAAGTCCAAGATTTTGGCAGTGGATTCTCTTAGTCAAGAGGGGATTCCGGAATTAATCGAGGAAATTGATCAACTGGCCTTCAGTATAGAAAAAGATAAAGACCAGCGGGCTGTGCGTCTGCCGATTGATCGAGTTTTTTCAATCAAAGGCTTTGGCACCGTTGTCACCGGAACTTTATTGGAAGGACATGTGAGACCCGAGGATACCCTGGAACTTCTTCCTCAACATCAAGAAGTTCGTGTTCGAAACGTCCAAACTTATGGCCAGGAAGCTAAAGAAGCTTTTTCAGGTCAACGGGTGGCTTTGAATATTTCTCAGGTTAAAAAAGAAGATATTAGCAGAGGGAATGTACTTGTTGAAAAAGGTTCGATGGATACCACAATGATGATTGACGGAAAGCTGACGGTATTAAAAAACTACCAACGACTCATTGAAAACCGTACTAGGGTCAAAGTATATAACGACTCCAATGAAACCGTTGGGAGAATAATACTTCTTGATAAGGAAGAGGCAGGAGCGGAGGATCAAGTCTATGTTCAGCTTCGCCTGGAGGAAAAAATAGCTATCAAGAAAAAGGATAAAATAATTGTAAGACTCTACTCGCCGATGGAAACCATTGGTGGTTTATTAGTGATTGACCCCTATCCCGATAAGCGCAAACGCTTTGACAATGATGTTCTTGAGGAGCTTAAACTAAAGGAGTCGGGAGACTTTGATTTTATCCTTGAAAAAATGATTGAAAAACACAGCTCCAGCATCCCGAATGTCGATTTTTTGACAGTGAATCTATCGGAGGAAAAACAAAGGGTTATCAACGGCTTGAAAAAACTAATTGAAGAAAACAAAATTTTACCTTTAGGAAAATTCGGTTATATTCATCGAAACTTTTATGAAAGACTTAAAACCGACACCCTGAAGAAACTAAAAGAGTTCCATCAACAAGAGCCTTTGCAACCGGGAATGTTAAAGGAAGAATTGAAAAACAAACTGGAGCAAAGTTACCGCACAAAGTTGACTGATGACCTCTACCGATTCTTTGAGAAAGAAGGCTTAATTTCTATTAGAGAGCAATATCTTACTTTAAAAGACTTTGAAGTATCCCTTGATGGAGAACAAAAGCGTATCAAGGAGCTGATACTGGATAAGCTCAATCGTGAGCCTTTTAACCCTTTGAAGAAGTCCGATATTGAGGCAGAACTTAAAAAGGAATATAAGGAAAGCACTGTACAGCAAGTTTTTCAGCTTTTAATATCCCGGGAACTTATAAAAGTTCAGGAGGATATTTATCTTACGAAAATCAATTATGAAAAAGCGAAAGCCATGCTGATTGAATTTTTACAAGCTCAGGGCTCTATTTCAATTGCTGATTTCCGAGATATGCTAGGCAGTAACCGTAAAATTGCTGTGGCATTATTAGAAAAGTATGATGCTGAAGGGGTTACTCTCAGATCCGGAGATCAGCGGATCTTACAAAAATAGTGGCAAGAAAAACTATTGCTCTACAAGAATAATCATGTTATACTGATTAAGTCTTCAAAAAGAGGGAGTAGATGGGTACTGGTGTGCCCTCTGGTCTTCAAAACCAGCACGAGGGGTTAGTAGCCTCTTGGGTAGGTTCGATTCCTATGTACTCCCGCCAATCTTTAAATTTTAAGGCTATAGTTTTTCTATAGTCTTTTTTTTGTGGAAAATACTTCAGAGGAGACTGTTCCTGATATTGGAACTTTCTTTTTGACTGTATTAGCAGGGAAGCTTATAATAACAAGAAAGAGAAAATAATCTAAAAAGGTGATAAAAATGAAGAGTAAGAAAATATTTATTCTCGGCAGCAGTTTTCTGCTGGCGATACTTATGGGCGCTTTCTACTTTTTCGTATACGATAACATGACAGTACAATCCTTAACTTTTATAGAAATTGAATATAAGGCTGAAAATATGTATGTAGAAAATGAAATCGTGGAGATAGATCCGAAAAAATACCAATTATCCCAGGAAGAGGCGAGGATTTTACTTCAAAACCTTGAGACCAAAGAAGTAAATAAAATTGAAGATTATGATTTTTCCCAGATAGAGGAGTTGGAAAAACAGAAGGATACTGCTGTAGAACCTTTTGTTTTGCGATTAATCAATAGATTTGGTAGAGAAGAAGACTATGAAATATATTTAACAACGGAAAAGAAGGCATACTTGATAATAAATGATACCTTATACCGTGTACAGGACCATGAATTTTTCTTTTCCCACGAGGGTTTTGATCCATACTATCAAACAAATTACCTTCCGGATATTCAACTAGATGAAAATTTGGTTTTCCGTGAAAAAACTTCAGCTATTAATTGGAAAGTCCAGCGGTATGATGGGAGTTGGTTGGAGAACAACTCAGAGAAGACTGATTTTTTTTCGGATGCAAACGGATCTTATTTCTTTGATCTCCAAAATGAAAAGGAACAACCCAAGATAAATTATAAAAAAGAACCTGATGAAATTATGTATACCCTTCTCAACTTGGAAACAAATGAAAAAACAGAAATCGAGAAGGGAAGTGATCTAGAACATCATTTACTGCCGATTCCCAAAACAAATGGAAATTATCGATATCAATTACAAAGTATATGGGAGCAGGGAACATCATCAAGAGCGGAAATTTCTTTTGAACTTAAAATCAACCTCCCGATCACATTCGATATTAGCGAGAGGATCATAGAACAGGATGACATTATTGAAATTAAAGCGGATCGAGCAGCTACCCCCGATGATATTCGCGTTAAAGGAGAGTTAGGCGATGATCTGCAATGGCACAGGGATGATCAGAAGCTTAGAACGATCATTGCAACCAACTATCACACGAAACCCGGAAACTATTCATTGGAATTGGTGGATGTCAATAGTGATAAGAAACATTCCTATGATATAGAAATTCACCCTCGTGATTATAAAACCCAGCATTTATCCATCAATCCATCGGTAGAAGATCGCACAAGAAATCAAGAAGCTTATCAGGAAAGGGAGGAGTACTTTGATCCCATATGGGAAAGCAGCAGTGATAATAAATACTATGAAGACACTTTTGTTTTGCCTACGGAAGGGCGACTTACAACTGAGTTTGGGGAGAAAAGATTTGTTAATGAGGAGCGTACTTCCTATAGGCATAATGGCATTGATATAGCCGCGCTTCAGGGAACGGATATTCTTGCGACAAATTATGGCGAAGTAGTATTTACAAAGGGAATGATTTTAATGGGAAACACCATAGTGATCGACCATGGCCATGGAATCCTTAGCACCTATATGCATTTAGATGAAATCCATGTGGAAGAAGGAGAAATGGTAGCGAAGGAAGAGCTAATAGGAACCGTTGGGTCCACCGGATTTTCAACAGGACCCCATTTACACTTTACGGTATCCTATTATGATAAACCCCTAGAACCCGGTTACTTTATTATTGGAAAACCTTTTACGAAAGAATACCATTACCACCTACATCGATGATGGTATTTAGAGCAATCTTTAATTGTAAAGCGTCAACAGAAATGTTATAATTAAGTATAGAGAATATTCCAATGAATTCGTCAATAAGGGAGGGGTTATTATGGAACTGACCTATTATAAGTGCCCGGAATGCGGTTTTATGCATCAAGTTCCTGGATATTGGAGTGGATTTTCACCGGATGAAGTTTTAGAGTTGCAGCATGTGAATTTAGCAACCCAAGAAACTTGTAGTGAATATATATTGGAACTAGTGGAAGATCATGATATTTTATAATTGAAGGCATGTTAAATAGAAGGTTTACAGATGCACCTGTTTTAGTAAAACAAACCCCTTTTCTATAAAAACCCTACAAGTAAACTTGTAGGGTTTTTATAGAAAAGAAATTATTATTAAGATTATACACATCATTTATTCAACTGAGCAAATCCCTCTTCAAGGGCTTCGATAATTCCATAGTAAGTAGCGGTGGCACCGGTAATAACTTCAATTTCCTCAAGGGGTATTCCCTTCAAAAGGTCTTTTTCAATAGTTGTTAATACTTCGTTAAAAACCTGGGAAGTATCGTGGAACTCAATAGCTTTGATGCCTTTAAAGTTTTCACCCTCAAGGATAAGCTCAAGAACGATCTCTCCTTTGTAACCCTGTCCGGAACCAAAGATTTGATCTTCGTAAACAATATCTTCATTGCCGAGCCCTTGGGTAAATTGATTGGCACTCAAAACAATAATTGCTAGAACAGCTAGAATAACAAAACCGGTAATGCCCTGTTTTCTTTGACTCCCTCCGCTCATGAAATCTCCCCCTTAATATTATTGACTTTAGTCTAACGCGAATTGGAAGGAAGTTCAATATATATTATGAATTATTCTGATTCGGTTGATAATATAATGGGATAAATAGTTTTTTATTAGCAGGAAATGAGTATAAGTTCTTTAGCCTTAAGGTATATAGAAATTGAATTTGGATGAGTCTTTGAGTGTATGTTATACTAGCAATAGAACCTTGAGAGGAGAGCTACGAATGGATGATACATCAAA
This sequence comes from Isachenkonia alkalipeptolytica, assembly GCF_009910325.1. Classification (NCBI taxonomy): domain Bacteria; kingdom Bacillati; phylum Bacillota; class Clostridia; order Eubacteriales; family Clostridiaceae; genus Isachenkonia; species Isachenkonia alkalipeptolytica. Next base: position 22,638 of record NZ_SUMG01000014.1, on the reverse strand, counting down.
GACCTCCATAAAGAATAATGAGAGTTATGTATTAACTTTAATAATTATGTCAACCGCATATATAGCGGTAGGGATAAATGTACAAGGATTCAAAGCAATGCTTCCCCTAGTCAGTGCAGACTTTCAAATTTCCGGAACTCAAGCAGGACTTTACGCCACATTTTTTTTCTTGAGCGGAACCCTTCTTGCCATTGTCAGCGGAAGAGTCGTTGATAAAATAGGACCAAAAAAATCTTTAGTTGGAGCAACTTTAATTATTGCAACTCTTATGTTTTTACATACATTGATGCCTGTTTTTTCAGTGTTGCTACTGTTGGCATTTTTGACTGGGATTGGATTCAGCATCATTACCCCTGCAATCAACAAAGGAGTAATGGACCTGGTTCCCCCTAACAAAAGGGCTGTATCCATTGGGATAGCGCAGTCTGGGGGTGGAATCGGAGGGATCCTGGGAGCGAGTTTACTTCCGTTTTTAGGAGGTATTTTTGGCTGGAGAGTTGCGTTGTTAGTAGCCGCCGCAGTGGCATTTTTGATGGCTTTAGTTTTGGTAAAATGTTACAGACCTAAAAAAAAGCAAGATAACAAAACCAACCAAGGGCAAGAGGAACTTCCCGGGTCCTTTAAAAAAGATTTTAAGAAACTTAGTTCAAACCCTTTATTAATTTTCATTTGTTTTATGGGGGCAGCCTTTGGCTTTACCATTGGAAATATGACCATCCATTATACGTTGTTTCTTACCGCGGATATTGGTTTAACTCCAAGTTATGCAGGATTCGCTTTAAGTGCTTTTATGTTGGGCGGAATTGCTGGTCAGCCGAGCATGGGTTATATGAATGACCGCTTTTTAAACAGTAATCGGCGTCTTGGTCTGTTTTTATTAGGTCTTATAACATCGGTAATGTTATTGATTATTGGGAGCGTGGTATTCAGCGGAAGTTTGGGTTTTGTACCCATTCTTGCAGTCTCTTTTGTACTAGGTTTTTTTTCACTGGCAATTCCAGGCTTAGTGTTTACAACAATCGGAGATGTGGTGGAAGATAAACTTGTGGGTACAGCTACCGGGATCATATTGGTTTTTATCCGTACCGGTGTGGTTATTGGTCCGCCACTTATTGGATATATAGCAGATCTTAGAGGCAACTATCAAGCTAGCTGGATACTGCTGTCCTTAGTAATACTTATTATCTCTGTAATTTTCTTCGCAGGTACAAGGAAGTATAAAGCTCAGTTATATGGAGGCTGAAATAGGATTTGAAATATTTTTACAGTCAATGAAATTCTAAATTAGCTATGTGTAGTATAATAGAAAGGAGACCAATAATGAATTATGAGATTGTTGTAAAAGGTGTATTTTTAGAAGAGGTTTCTTTAAAAAAAGAGGTTTATGCTTCGAAAAAACCTGAGATTTCTGAGGAGGATACGAAAAAAAAGTTACAACAAACCATTCGTATCAGCAGTAATATACTGCGTAATAAAAACAAATCTACGGAAATCAAATATATAACCCAAGTGAATTTTATTGTTCAGGGACATTTTGAGATTACAGCATTGCTAAATTCTTTTCTTTATTTTCAAGGCTTGGAAGAGCTGGAGCTTTCCGATGCTGAACTAAGGGATCAACTGAACTTTCATATCTGGCCTTATATCACAGAACAAATCCAAAATTTAACCGGAAGAATGAAAAATTACAAAGGAATGATTGTACCCCCCTATGAGATTGTTCGAAAACAAATGCAAACCAATAAAGAATGATGAAAAACTTGAAATACCCCGAATTCTATATTTACCGTAGAATTCGGGGTATAGTTAATTAAAAAAATTTTTCAGGGGGACGATCATCTTTTTCTTCATGTTTTGCAAATCGGCCAACTTCGATAGGGGTTACGTGATAATTAACATCCCAAGGCCAGCCTCCGAATTGAGTTTCTTGATAATCCTGATATGCCTGCTGAATTTCTTCAAAAGTATTCATTACAAAGGGCCCATGGTTTACTATGGGCTCATTAATCGGTTCTCCCTCTAATACTAATAAATAACTTTCTGTCTTTCCGTTAGTGATGGTGATGGGTTCGTCACCAACCAACTTTAAACTGCTTTTGGTATCTACTTCTTCATCGTCGATACGAATACTTTTCCCCCGATAAAAATACATGTTACGATTTAAGGTAGAGGATACCTTAGGGAGAGTAAAACTTGAACCGGGCTCCATTGTTACAGTATAGATGCCTACATGATTTTCTTCTTTATTCGCCCAAGAGTCGGGATTTGGTTCTAAGCCTTTCGTTCCGCTAATACATCCTGCAATGACACGAATGGTTGTCTTTTGATTTTCTTCGTTTTCTATAATCACCTTTGGAATTTCCTCATTCCACAACATTTTATAGCTCGGCTCGACAAACTTATCCTTTGCCGGAAGGTTCAGCCATACTTGGAATAATTCCAAGGTGTTGTTTTGATCTTCGTGAACAAGAGGAAACATTTCCGAGTGCTGCATTCCCTTTCCCGCAGTCATCCATTGCACGTCGCCGGCTCCGTATTTACCGGATTGCCCTGCGGAGTCTGCATGGTCAACAAATCCCTGAAGTACAATTGTTACAGTCTCAAATCCTCGATGAGGATGGGCCGGAAATCCGGGAATGTCTTTTCCATAGTACATTTTCCAATCTTTACTGAAATCAAAATCTTCCCCCAGGTTCCGATCTTTTAAAAGTTCCGATGGTACCCCCATAGCACCATTCCCCGGCGGATATAAATCAAGATGGTGCATTCTTGCTAAATAAGGATCTTCAGGATTCTCGCGAAAATTAAAATTGGATACTTTTAGGATTTTTTTCGACACAACAATCACTCCTTCAGTTTTATTTGATATATAGATTCCCTAAGTTTCTATATCTATTTATACCTATCTGAAAGATTCCTAAACCCTTCTATTAAAATTGGAAGGATATAGCAATATTTTTCGGTGTTTGGAATCATATCATTTGGATATATAATACTTAAGATAAGAATGAAAGTTCTAGGAGGGTTAGGAATGTCAAAAGAAATCAATATTACCTATTGTGGATCCTGAGGTTATTTAGACAAAGCCACTAGTTTAGAGGCGAAAATAAAGGAAGAATTTGAGGCTGCTGATGTGAAACTTGTGAAGAGTAGTGGAGGTATTTTCACTGTCGCGGTAAATGGCAAGGAAATTTTTAATAATAAGAATGAAAACGTGAAATTTCCTGGGGAAGAGGAAATCATAAGTGAAATTCAAAAGAATGATTAAATAATTTGGGATCTCTTAGAAGATACTATCATAAGCTACGAAATACAGGAATTTTGTGAGGGATAGAAGTGTGAATGCAAACCATCTTTTCAATGGTTTTAAGTATTTACACTTTTTTTGTTGCAACCGAACTCTATAAAAAAGAATATTCTGAAAAAAGTTGAAAGAATTTCAATTACATAATAGAATAATAGTAATAGTATATCAATTGTTACTTCTTTTAAATATAAGCCAAAGCTATAAGACAAGGAGGTTTGGAGATGGGAAAATTTGAAATGGGCCGATGTATTACAAGTATTGAAGCGGTCTTAAGTGAAAAGGAGGCGAAACAATCCCTTTTAACAAGTGACATCTTTGAAAAACAGGAAAATCTAAAAATTATGGAATACTGTATTGATAAATTTATAAAGGCTGAGATGGAATTACAAAGTTCCAGTGTGAGGGGCGTAGGTCGCCTTACCGATCAAATACCAAGGTTTGGAGGTGTTTATCGAAAACAAATTCTCCATTTTTACAAGGAGGAGATCGCAGAGTTGGAAGAGCTATTTAAAGAGCTTATTTATATTGGTTACTTTACCCATATCACTCTTTATGAGCAATTTTTAAAAACTCCGGTATGTAAAGATCAATATAAGCTTTATCAAATGTGGATCATGTATATTTTAGGAATCAACCCCCAAAATTATCCCCAGGGTATAAGGACCATAGAAAAAGCTTCAAAGAAAACTCGAGATTATATCAAAAAACAAATGGATAAACTTGAGATTAATCTGTCGAAGGATGAAGAAGAGGTCCTTGATAAGATATTATTATTTTATGGTTTTACCGGTTTTTCCCTAAGAAGAGGAGAAATGGGTTTTAAGTTTTAGGGTTCCTCTCTTGACAGATAGGAATGTGTGTTTTATTATTGTATAGATATCTTTAAAACGGACAACAACCACTTAAAGAAGGAAATTTTTAAGAGATGGGATGGACTGAAAAAGAAAAGATGATGTTAGGAGAAGAAGCTATGCAAGATTCTATTGAGTATAAATTGAGAGAACAGGGTTATAAAATCACGGAACAAAGAAAAATCATTATAGAAGCTTTTGTAAAGACGAAAAATCATCTGTTGTCCGCAGAGAAAGTATATGACTGGATTAAAGACCATGGGCAAAGGATCGATTTGTCTACAATCTACCGAAACATTGAGATTATGTTGAATATTGGTGTATTGAAAAAAATTTCTTTAGACAATCATGTAGATCAATACAAACTAAGTGTAACAAATGAACATCACCACCATATTGTATGCGTTTCCTGTGGTAAGAGTGAAATTTTTAAAGACTGCCCGGTGCTCCCCATTGAAAAAAACCTTATTGACAAACTCGGGTTCACACCAATCGAACACAAACTGGAAATTTTAGGATATTGCAAAAAATGTACTTGGAAAAGTAGGGACTAGGAACCCTGCTTTGTTTGTTTCTTAGGCATAAATGAAAAAGTTGTTGGGCTTTTTTAATATTGGTTAATAATAATATTAGAAGGTAGGAATAAAAATGTTTGCATTTATTGACGGGAAAATTCATAGTAAGGATCTAGGGTCTATTATTCTAGAAGTAAATGGGATAGGCTATAAAGTGCATACAACGGAAAATACTATAAATCAAGTACAGGTCGGGGAGAAGACTATTATTCACACTCATTTAGTTGTTCGGGATGACGAGATGGTCCTCTTTGGTTTCAACTCAAAAGAAGAATTGAAGATGTTTCATCAATTACGTTCCGTATCAAAAATCGGTGCTAAAGTTGCCTGCGGAATACTTTCTCATTTTACTCCGGAAGAACTTACGAGAAATATTTATGAAGGTTCCATTGGCAATATTTCTAAAGCACCCGGTGTAGGAAAAAAAACGGCTGAAAGAATGGTTGTAGAGCTTAAAGATAAACTCTCAGCAATAGATTTAGCATCGGCTACCGTTGAACCAGAAACTCAGAAAGAAGATGTACGCCACCGGGAAACTGTTGATGCTTTAATGTCCTTAGGATATACTAAACAAGAAGGACAAAAAGCGGTTAAGTCTTTAGAAAGTGAGACTCTATCCGTGGATGAAATGATTAAAGAATCCTTAAAACTTCTTATGAAATCGTAAAGGAGTCAATACTATGGAATTTAACAATGATTTGGATTTTGAATTGGAGGATCGGCTGGTCTCAAATTTGAAAAGAGAAGAAGACCAGGTAATTGATCAAGGCCTTCGTCCGAAATTTCTACAAGACTATATCGGACAAACTAAAGCGAAAGAAAAACTGGAGATTTTCCTAAAAGCCTCTCAGCTTCGTGGAGAGTCTCTGGATCATGTGCTTCTTTATGGACCTCCCGGATTAGGTAAAACCACTTTGGCCAGTATTATTGCAACAGAAATGTCCGCGGATATTCGCATTACTTCTGGGCCGGCTATTGAGCGACCTGGTGATTTGGCTGCCATTCTTACAAATTTAAAGGATGGGGATGTGCTTTTTATCGATGAGATTCATCGGTTAAATCGAGCGGTGGAGGAAATACTCTATCCGGCAATGGAAGATTATGCTATTGACATTATCGTTGGCAAAGGCCCCAGTGCAAGAAGCATACGCTTAGATTTAACGAAGTTCACTTTAATCGGAGCGACCACAAGGGCTGGTTTACTGACTTCTCCTCTTCGAGACCGTTTTGGAATAATTAACAAACTTGAACACTACTCTATGGAAGAGTTAAAGGAAATTGTTCTGCGTTCTGCCGGGATATTGAATATTCCCGTAGATGATCAAGGGGCGGAAGAAATTGCTCTGCGCTCCCGTGGGACACCAAGAATTGCTAATCGTCTATTAAAGAGAATCCGGGATTATGCAGAGGTCAAAGGAGATGGTGAGATCACCTTGAAATTGGCTCATCGAGCTTTAGAATTACTGGAAATAGACAGACTCGGTCTGGATAAAGTAGACCATAAAATCATTGAAGTGATTATTCAAAACTTTGGGGGAGGACCAGTAGGGATCGATACTCTAGCGGCTTCCACAGGTGAAGAAAAGAACACCATAGAAGATGTTTATGAACCTTTTTTATTGCAAAAGGGGTTTCTTAGTCGGACCCCCCGGGGAAGAATTGCCTCCGTGAAGGCCTACGACCATTTCGGTTTTTCTAGAAGTTAAAAGAATTGTTGTATAAGTAATAGATAGAATGATAAACCGAAGGCTTGATAGGAAGGCCATATTTCGGTATTAATAAAACAAAGGTGGAAAATAATATATGAGAACGGAAGAATTTAATTTTGATCTCCCGGAAAATTTAATTGCTCAAAGTCCTATTGAAAAACGAGACGATTCAAGAATGTTGACAGTAGACCGGGTTAGCGGGGAAATCGAACATAAAAGATTTTATGAAATTTCAGAGATGTTAGAGAAAGGAGATACCTTAGTACTCAATGACACGAAGGTTATCCCTGCCCGCTTATACGGTAAAAAGAAAGCAACCGGTGGGAAAGTAGAGCTCCTTTTAGTAGCAGAAGAAAAGGAAAAAACATGGTTGGTGATGGCTCGACCTGCTAAGAAATTGAAAGTAGGAACAACAGTAATATTTAATGAAGGCCTGTTGGAAGGTACGGTAACCGAGGAACGGGAAGAAGGACTACGATTAATTAATTTTCAATACACCGGGGATTTTTACGCGGTACTGGACCAATTAGGGGAAATGCCCTTGCCCCCTTATATTGGGAAAACATTACAAAACCCTGACCGATACCAAACCATTTACTCCAAGAATCTGGGATCTGTGGCAGCTCCAACCGCCGGCCTTCATTTTACTGAAGAAGTCATCGAAGAGCTTGAAAATAAAGGGATTAACATCGTATATATTACCTTACATGTGGGCCTTGGCACATTTAAGCCTGTGGAGGCGGAAAACATTCTGGATCATAAAATGCATGCAGAATTTTATCATATTACTTCGGAAGTGGCGGAGATAATTAATAAAACAAGAAACCAAGGAAATAGGGTTATTGCCGTAGGCACAACAAGTTGTAGAACCTTAGAGTCTATAGCCGGAAAAGAAGGGAAAGTTGAAGCGGGAAATGGTTGGACAGATATTTTCATTTATCCCGGTTACCGTTTTCGAGGAATTGATGGCTTGATTACCAATTTTCACTTACCAAAATCCACATTAATTATGTTGGTGAGCGCCTTTGCCGGGCGGGAAAACACGATGAATGCTTATAAAGAAGCAATTGAGCAGAAGTACCGATTTTATAGTTTTGGCGATGCAATGTTTATTAAATAAACATTTACTAGGAGGCAGATATGTTAGTTAAATATGAGTTACTAAAAGAGTGTAGCGAGACAAAAGCCCGTTTAGGGAAACTTCACACTAATCGAGGGGTAATCAACACCCCGATTTTTATGCCCGTGGGAACACAGGCCACAGTAAAAACTATGACTCCCGAAGAACTAAAAGAAATGAATGCGGAGATTATCTTAAGCAATACCTATCACTTATTTTTGCGACCGGGTCATGGTTTGATTGAGAAAGCCGGAGGATTGCATAAGTTTATGAACTGGGATCGTCCGATTTTAACTGACAGCGGAGGATTTCAAGTTTTCAGTTTAGGAAAACTTCGTAAATTATCAGAGGAAGGTGCGACTTTCAACTCTCATATCGATGGAAGCAAACAGGAGTTGACACCGGAAAAGGCCATTGAAATTCAAAATGCCCTGGATTCTGATATCGCCATGGTATTAGATGAGTGCCCGCCTTACCCGGCTACAAGGGAGTATGTTTATAATTCCTTAAAGCGCACAACCCGTTGGGCGAAAAGATGCATTGACGCTAATAACAATCCCAATCAAAGCTTATTTGGAATTGTTCAAGGGGGGATGTATCAGGATCTTCGGGAAGAAAGCGCCAAAGAACTTCTGGAACTTGATTTTCCCGGCTATGCCATCGGAGGACTGAGTGTCGGAGAGCCCAAAAATTTAATGTATGAAGTATTAGAGTATACTACCCCTTTATTACCAAAGGACAAACCCAGATATCTAATGGGAGTAGGTAGCCCCGACGCCTTATTTGAAGGAGTGGAGAAGGGTATCGATATGTTTGACTGTGTACACCCCACAAGAATTGGTCGAAACGGCACCGCCATGACCACCTATGGTACCGTGAATATAAAAAACGCAAAGTTCAAAGAGGACTTCACTCCTCTAGATTCGGAATGTAGCTGTTATACCTGCAGAAATTATACCCGGGCTTACTTAAGACATTTATTTAAGGCCAATGAAATCTTAGGTCTTCGATTGATGACTTATCACAATGTCCACTTTTTAATAGACACCATGAAAAACATTCGAAAGTCCTTAGAGGAGGACCGCTTTATGACATATAAAAAGGAATTTTTCGATAAATATGATCAATCCTAGTGCGTATTAATCTTTAATGTTTTTCTAAGGCTATTTTTATGATATAATTGATGAGATATTATATGGAAAGGAGTAAGAGTATGACTTTTATTACAACGTTAGTACGTGGAACTTCAACTAAGGAAGACAGCATCGCTGGATGCGGAGAATGTCAAACATCTTGCCAATCCGCATGCAAAACTTCATGTACCGTGGGAAATCAGGATTGTGAAAACCCCAACCGGTAAAAATCATCATAGTTAACAGCAGTTGATTCTTACTGCTGTTTTTTAATGAGAGAATCAGAAAGAAGGGTGAGACTATGATTTATCAATTCGAAAAAGATAATATACCAGTGGTGTTAGATGTTAACAGTGGGGCGGTTCATATTGTTGATAGAATGGTTTATGACATTTTAGCGCTCTATCCCAATGACGAAGAAAAACCTAAGGTTCCAAGGGAAAGGGTTCTTCTGAAATTACAACACAAGTATCCGAAAGAGCACTTAACTGCTGCGCTGGACGAACTGGACCTATTAATTAATGAAGAACAGTTATTTTCAAAGATTATAAAACGGGGAGAAAAATTCGAACATGTGATTAAGGCTCTATGCCTGCACATTGCCCATGACTGTAATATACGGTGTGAGTACTGTTTCGCTTCCCAGGGGAATTTTAAGGGAGAAAATTTATTAATGGACTTTGATACTGGGGCGAAAGCTCTTGACTTTTTGATCGAAAATTCGGAAAATAGACAAAACCTTGAAGTAGACTTTTTTGGAGGAGAACCCCTGTTGAATTTCCAAGTGGTGAAGAAATTAGTAGATTATGGAAAGGAAAAAGCTAAGGTATGGAATAAAAATATGCGCTTTACCATTACCACCAATGGGACCCTATTAAACGAAGAAAATATGGACTATATTAATGAAAACATGGAAAACATCGTCCTTAGTATAGATGGTAATAAAAAAACCAATGATCGAATGCGTTATACCGTAAACAATACAGGAACTTATGACCTGATCCTTCCAAAGATTAAAAAGATGGTGGAAAAACGGGGAAATAAGCCTTATTATGTACGGGGAACCTTTACAAAATTTAACAAAGATTTTGCCAAGGATGTAATTCATCTTGCAGAACAGGGTTTTCGTAATGTTTCCGTAGAACCGGTGGTGGCACCAAAAGAAGAAGATTATGCATTAGGCGTGGAAGATTTACCTGAAATCAAAGAACAGTATGATATTCTTGAAAAGGCTTATTTTGCAAAGAAAGGAACCAAAGAGGCCTTTGAGTTTTTTCATTTTAAGATGAATCTGCAAAATAATCCCTGTCAAGAAAAAAGAGCTTTAGGCTGCGGTGCCGGGGTTGAATACGTTTCAGTAACTCCCGAGGGGGAAATTTATCCTTGTCATCAATTTGCCGGGAATGAAAAATTTAAGATGGGTAGCATATGGAACCAAGAGAAATTGGATGCTAAAATTGTTACCTCTTTTAAGAGTGCAAGTGTAGATAATAAAATAGCTTGCAGGGACTGCTGGGCAAAATACTACTGTAGTGGTGGATGCCATGCCAATGCTTATCATGAGAATCGTAGTTTATTCAATCCCTATGAATTAGGATGCGAGATGGAAAAAAAACGCATTCAAAACTCCATTATTATTGAAGCTAAAAAAAGATTGGGGCGTGATGGATCATGATTTTAGAGTACCAGAATATTGCACCAACCATTCATCAAGACGCCTATATTGCTCCGAATGCAACCGTCATTGGGAAAGTAACGATAAAAGAAAAGGCGAGTATTTGGTATAATGTGGTCCTCCGTGGGGATGATAATAGCATTCAAATTGGTAAATACACCAATGTCCAAGACAACAGTGTTCTCCATATCAGCCATAAATACCCAACGATATTGGGGGATTATATTACGGTAGGACACAATGCTATTGTTCATGCCTGCTTCATCGGAAACAACTGTTTAATCGGGATGGGATCCATTATTCTCGATGGTGCCAAGATCGGAGAAAATACGATTATCGGTGCAGGAGCTATGGTAACCGCCGAGAAGGAAATTCCTTCCGGAGTGCTAGTTTTAGGATCTCCAGGAAAGGTCATTCGGAAGCTTACCGAGGAGGAGATTCAAGGAATTAGGGATTCTGCTCTTAAATATGCAGAATACGGAAAGGATCATAAAGGAAATAAGGAGGTCCGTAAATGAACAGGAGAAGCTTAATTACCTTTATTTTTATTATTTTATTTGTGATAGGCGGTGCGTATACTGCATTTTTCGGTCTTGATATGGGGGGCGTAAGTATTTCGCCTTTAACAGAGTCTATTAATCAAGGGCTTGATTTGCAGGGAGGAGTATACCTTGTTTATGAAGCGGATACCGACTCTACAGGAGCACAACTGGATCGGGAAATGGAACAGGTTATTGAGATCTTTCGCCTTCGGGTAGACAGCCTAGGACTTACAGAGCCGGTGATTGTTCGAGAGGGGGATGATCGGGTGCGTGTAGAACTTCCAGGTGTGGAAGAAGCCGAGGATGCCATAGAAATGATTGGAACTACCGCTCGATTAGAATTCATCGATCCCGATGGTGATCTTGTGATTTCGGGGAATGACGTAACTGATGCCCGGGTTATGATGGATGGTAATCGACCCTATGTAAGTTTGGAGTTGGATTCCGGTGCAAGAGAAGCTTTTGCAGAAGCTACAGGCCGATTATCTCAGCTTCCGGAACAACCTATAGAAGATCGTATCATTGAAATTGTTTTAGATGGGGAAGTAATTTCTGCGCCAACGGTAGAGGATCGAATTGGTGACGGGAGACCCACCATTTCTGGAAATTTCACTATTGAATCCGCTTCGGAACTAGCAGCACTCATTCGCGCAGGGGCTTTACCGGTGGAGCTGGAGGAGATTCGAACCTCTACGATTACTGCAACTTTGGGAGAGTTTGCCTTAGAGCGAAGCGTTCAGGCTGCGGTTATTGGGATATCCCTTCTCATGCTTTTTATGATTTTCATTTATAGAATACCGGGACTTGTGGCAGATATCGCCCTCACCGTTTATATTTTATTGGTCTTTGGGGTGATTGTGCTATTGAATGCCACCGTAACTTTGCCGGGGATCGCAGCGTTAATACTGTCGATTGGTATGGCTGTGGATGCAAATGTGATTATTTTTGAACGGATTAAAGAGGACATCGGTACAGGAAAAACCGTCCGTGTCGCTATTGAGTCAGGCTTTAAACGGGCTTTTAAAACCATTCTTGATGCCAATGTCACTACATTGATTGCCGGAGTTGTTCTTTATCAATTTGGTACCGGACCCATCAGAGGGTTTGCAGTACTTCTAATTATTGGAATTCTTTGTAGTATGTTTACAGCCATTGTTATTACCCGGCTGTTATTACGCTTGGCGGTTAAAATCAATACTCGTAAAAGTAAAACCCTATTCGGGTTAAAGTAAGGAGGCTTATTATGAAAATCGTTGAAAACAAAAAATACTTTTTTATTATTTCTGCCTTGATTATTTTAACTGGTGCACTCTTTACCTTAGTACAAGGGGTAGAGCTGGGAATTGATTTTACCGGAGGCACGGAAATAGAAGTTGATATGGAACAATACGTTGAAACATCAAACATTCGAGAAACTGTAGATTATTATGATCCTGCAGCAAGCATCAATCATATCGGAGGGGACCGGCATAATATTGTGATTAGAACTTCGGAAGATCTCAGCAGTGAACAGCGACGGGACCTTTTCAATGAGTTGCAAGAGGAGTATAGTTTATCCACGGATCAGCCTCTTCGAGTGGACCAGTTTGGCCCCACTATTGGACAGGAAATTCAACAAAGAGCATTACTTTCCATCTTGATCTCTGCTTTAGGGATGCTGATTTATATTACCTTTCGGTTTGAGTTATCCTATGGAATAGCTTCTCTGACAGCTTTATTACATGATATCTTAATCCTGTTATCGGTTTATGCGATTCTTAATATCCCTATTAACAATCCTTTTATTGCAGCGGTACTGACGATACTGGGATATTCTATTAATGACAGCATTGTAGTATTTGATCGTGTTCGTGAAAATATGCCATTTTTAAGGAAGAACAATTATACTGAGTTGGGAAACACCAGTATTTCCCAGACGCTGAAACGTTCAATAATCACATCGATTACAACATTGCTGACAATTATTGCTTTGTATATTTTAGGTGTAGAGCAAATTAGAACTTTTGCACTCCCTCTAATAGCAGGTATTTTAAGCGGTACCTATTCTTCGATATTTATCGCTACCCCCGTATGGGTAATGATTAAAGAAAAACAGGTTGCAAAGAAATCCTATAAAGGGGCGTAATCCTCTTAATAGCTGATATTGTAGGTTAAACAAAGCTTTAGAGGGTAATAATACACAATAAGTGTTATTGCCCTTTTTCTATAGGGGATAAATTTGGAATAGGGGGGTTCGCCTTGATAATAAATCGAAAATATGGAACCATACGACGGTATAAAAAAATTGGAGAGGTGTTGGTTAAATACGGGTTCACTTTTTTAGCCGATAGCATGCGAAAAAAAGGATATATTCCTAAAAGAGTGTTAAAAATAAGAAAAAACAACTTTCAAGAGACCTGGGGGGTAAGAATCCGCAAAGCATGTGAAGAACTAGGACCAACCTTTGTGAAACTTGGACAGATTATGGGAACAAGACGGGATATTTTTTCTGAGGATATCATTGAAGAACTTGAAAAATTACAGGATCAAGTTGAAGAGTTTTCTTTTGACGAGGCAAGAGAAGTATTTGAGCGGAATTCGGAGCAGTCCATTGATGGAACCTTCCATTACTTTAATAAAAAACCCATAGCATCAGGATCTATTGGGCAAGTATATGAAGCGGTTTTAACCACGGGGGAAGAGGTGGTTGTAAAAATTCAACGGCCCAAGTTGGAAAGTATAATAAAAGATGATTTGGAAATTCTTATCACACTGGCAAAAATCATGGATGAACATTTCTATAAAAATAAATCTTATAGTTTCCAGGATATTATCGAAGAATTCCGTTTTCGTATTCAGCGGGAATTGGATTATACTTTAGAAGGAAAAAATGCGGAGCGTTTTTCTACAAACTTTCAAAGTGAAGAGAAGCTATATATTCCAAAAGTGCATTGGGAGTTCAGTAATAAAAGAGTGTTAACCATGGAAAAAATCAAAGGTTATAAAATCATACATAAAGAGATATTGCAAAATCCCATCATTGATCATCATCAATTAGCACTGGACAATACTAACCTTTTTCTAGAGCAGGTGTTTGTATATGGTTTTTTTCATGGAGACCCCCACCCTGGGAATATTTTCATCACTCCCGAGGGGAAAATTTCCTATATTGATTTTGGTGTCGTGGGTTTTTTAGACAAGGACAGCATCAATTTTATTACAAACCTTTTTATAGCAGTGGGTAAAAAAGATGTAGATAAAATATTTAATCTTATTCGCGAAATTAATGCCATAAACTATGATACCAACTCCCATCGCCTGAAAGAGGATATTTCCTTTTTTATTAACGAATACTATGACAAGCCTATCAAGGAATTAAAATTGGGGGTGGCTCTGCGACAATTTATGGACATTGCATATAATAATGGGGTGAAATTTCCCAGTCAGTTTATCTTGCTACTGAAGGCAATGATTTCTTTAGAATCCACCGTCAATCAATTGTCGCCAAGGTTCAGCATAGCCATGGTGATGAAAGATTTTATGAAAGAGATATACAAAAGAAAGTATCATCCTGAGAGATTGGCAAAGGAATATTTTAGTTATTCCCAAGACGTTTTGTTTAGTCTGAAATATATGCCGCGACAGTTGAAAAGTATTCTACAAAAGATGGAAGATGAGAAATTTACAGTTCATGTGATAGACGAAGAATCTAAAGAGATTTCAAGGGAAATTCAAAAGCAGACGAGAAGAGTGGGTAATAGTATTGTAGTGGCTGCACTGATTATCGCCTCCACAATGATTTTGGTTTCGGACTATGGCACAAACCTGTTTTCCGTACCGATCCTAAGTTGGTTCGGATTCTTATTGAGCGGGATATACGTATTAAAACAAATTTTTATGAATGAGTAGCTAGATGTTGATAAAAACTAATAGAGGAGATATAATAGTACTATTCTATTATAAATGAAATTCATTCAAAGGAGCGATTCTGTTGGATATTAAAAGTAAAATTAGAGAGGTTCAAGATTTTCCGAAAGAAGGAATTAATTTTAAAGATATTACTACTCTTTTAAAGGACAAAGCCGCATTTCAATATGTGGTAGATCAAATGTCCAAGCAATTAGAAGATTTAGAAATTGATATTATTGTGGGTCCGGAAGCTCGGGGGTTTATTATGGGAACACCAGTTGCTTATAAAATTGGTGCTGGATTTGTACCTGTTCGAAAACCTAATAAATTACCAGCAGAAACCCTCTCCTATGAATATGAGTTAGAGTATGGCACCGACAGCATTGAAATACATAAAGATGCCATCCAAAAAGGACAGAGGGTTGCTATTGTCGACGATTTATTAGCTACAGGGGGAACGGTTCTTGCCACGACAAAACTCATCGAAGAACTCGGGGGGGAAGTGGTATCCATTAACTTTCTAATGGTTCTATCTTTCTTAAACGGGAAAGACCTATTAAAAAATTATAAAGTGGAAAGCTTAATAGAATATTAATTTGCAGACAAGAAACGAATTTTGCTACTTAAAGGGTGATGAAAATGCTAGAAAATCTAATTTCGCTAATTGAAGAATCCAATCCTCAATGTGATGTTGAATTAATTATTGAGGCTTATAACTTTGCAGAAGGTGCCCATGAGGGACAATACCGAAAATCTGGAGAAAAATACTTCATCCATCCTGTGGAAGTGGCAAAGATTTTAATTGAACTTAAAATGGATAGCAGCACTATTGCAGCAGGGCTTTTACATGATGTTATTGAAGATACGGATTATACCTATGAATATATCAGTAATAAGTTTGGAGAAGAGGTCGCCATGCTCGTAGAAGGGGTCACAAAGCTGACGCGTTTTTCCTTTAATTCCCGGGAAGAACGGCAAGCGGAAAATCTTCGAAAAATGTTTATTGCTATGGCGAAGGACATTCGTGTGATATTGATCAAACTTGCGGACCGACTGCATAATATGAGAACACTTAAGTATCAAAGCGAGTATAAGAAAAAAGAGAAAGCTCAGGAAACCTTAGAGATTTATGCTCCTATTGCTCATCGACTTGGTATTTCAAGAATCAAGTGGGAACTTGAAGATATCTGCCTGAGATATATTGATGAAGAGGGATATTATGAATTGGTAGAAAAGGTTTCCATCAAACGAAAGGACCGGGAAGTTCTAATTAATAATGTTATCAAAAGTATTGAAGAGAAATTGGATGATTTTGATATCAATAGTGAGATTAATGGTCGTCCTAAACACTTTTATAGCATCTATAAGAAAATGATGAATCAGGATAAAACCTTCGAAGAAATCTTTGACTTCTTAGCGGTAAGGGTGATAGTGGATAATGTTAAGGATTGTTACGGAGTGCTTGGGGTAATCCATACGATGTGGAAACCAATTCCCGGACGTTTCAAAGATTATATTGCTATGCCTAAGCCGAATATGTATCAATCGCTTCATACCACCGTTATTTGTGATACTGGGGAACCTTTGGAAATTCAAATTCGTACTTGGGATATGCATCGCATTGCAGAATACGGTATTGCAGCTCATTGGAAATACAAGGAATCAAAAGAAACAAGCGGAGATATCGAGAATAGATTAAATTGGCTTGGGCAAATGTTGGAGTGGGAAAAAGAAACTAAGGACCCTCAAGAGTTTATGGAAGCCTTGAAAGTCGATTTGTTTACAAATGAAGTGTACACCTTCACTCCGAAGGGACGGGTTATAAATCTCCCCATTGGTTCTACCCCTATTGATTTTGCCTATAAAATCCACTCAGATATTGGAAATAATTGTGTGGGAGCAAAAGTTGACAGTAGAATCGTGCCTCTGGACTATAAATTGAAAAATGGAAACATTGTTGAAATTCTCACTTCATCCAACAGTAATGGTCCTAGCCGAGACTGGTTAAACATAGTTAAGAGTTCCCAAGCAAAAACGAAGATTAAACAATGGTTTAAAAAAGAACGAAAAGAAGAAAATATTGAAAAAGGAAAGGTCAGTCTTGAAAAGGCTTTAAAACGGGAAGGAATCAATGCGGATAAAGCATTAAAAAATAAAATTTTAGAACCGATCATTGAAAAATTAGGTTACAAGTTTACGGAAGATTTGTTTGCTGCTATTGGTTATGGTGGAGTGACGGTTAATCAAGTGGTATCAAGAATCAAAGAACAAACGGAAGACGACAAAGAAGATTATACTTTGAAAAAGACAGAAGTGGAAAAAATCCCTGAAAATTATGTAAGGCCGAAAAAGTCTCAGGGGAAAAAGAAGGTTTCTCAAGGAATTATGGTAAAAGGTGTTGACAATATACTGATCCGATTTGCGAAATGCTGCAACCCTGTTCCAGGAGATGAAATTATTGGCTATATAACCCGGGGTAGAGGGGTTTCTATTCACCGAAGTGACTGTTCTACCGTCACTAATACCCAAGAGACTAAGGATCGATTTATCGATGTGGAGTGGGATGTGAATAAAGCCCAGGATTTCCAGGTTGAGATCGAAGTAGAAGCTACGGATCGGAAGGGGCTTTTAACAGAAATCACTTTTCTATTATCTGAGTCAAAAATAGCCGTTAATTCTTTGAATGCTCGAACCAATAAAGATAAAGTAGCCTTTGTCAACCTCACTTTAGAAATTGGAAGCACAGAACAGCTTACAAAACTTATTGAGAAATTGAAACATATCCAAGGGGTTTTTGATGCTTATCGAGTAAAAAATTAATGAAGGAGGAGTATAGTGAGAGCTGTAATACAAAGAGTTAAAGAAGCCTCTGTAAGCGTAGAGGGAAAGGTAAAAGGAAAAATTGGCGAAGGTCTTTTGATTTATCTTGGCATTGAAGAGGGAGATCAGGAAAAGGATGCTAGATTTTTAGCTGAAAAAGTTTGCAATTTACGAATTTTTGAAGATAAAAATGAAAAAATGAACCTCTCCCTTCTTGATGAACAAGGATCCATTCTTGCTATATCCCAATTTACTCTACTTGGAGATTGTCGAAAGGGAAGACGGCCCAGTTTTTCCAAAGCCGGAAAACCGGAGGAAGCGATTAGACTTTACCAGGAATTCCTTGAGGCTTGTGAAAAGCATGGAGCCCCGGTGGAGAGTGGAGTTTTTCAAGCTCACATGATGGTTTCCTCGGTTAATGACGGCCCGGTTACCCTATTGGTGGATAGTAACAAAACTTTTTAAACATAGTTTCAAAGGAGGACTTATGATGATTTTTCATAAACTGGAAGTCGGGATATATGGTGTCAATGCATACATCCTGGGAGATGAAAGAACGAAAGAAGCCGTGGTAGTGGATCCCGGAGGAAACAGCAAAGAGATCCATTCCTTGCTGATGAAAGAAAAATTGACTCTTCAGGGGATCTTGTTAACCCATGCCCATGGAGATCATATAGGTGGCATTGAAGGGCTTATACAAGAAAGGGAAGTTCCTGTGTATGTTCATGAAAGGGATCAATATATTCTGCGGGATGCTGATTTAAACTACTCCTCTAAAATGCCGATGGAGGCTGTCTATTTCACTAATTCTAAAGTATTAAAAGATGGAGATATATTAAACTTTGGAAATCTGAGTATAAAAGTGCTTCATACTCCGGGTCATAGTCCGGGGGGATGCACATTCTTAATTGAAGGGTATTTAATTACCGGAGACACTCTTTTTAAAGGCTCTATAGGACGTACAGACTTGGAAGGTGGAGACCATGAACAATTGATTAACTCAATTAAAGAAAAACTTTTAACTCTTGAGAAAGACTTCATAGTATGTCCGGGCCATGGACCGAAAACCACATTGGAAGAAGAGCGACGAAATAATCCTTTTTTATAATTTGACGAAAGAGTAAGAAATGCTACCCGTATCAAAAGATGTCCATAATAATATGATGTAAACCTAGTGTTATGCAAGAGTAAAAAAGGAGTGTTATACTAATGGAAAAATTAAAACGAAGCCATATGGCAGGAATATTGAGAAATGAACACATCGGAAAAGAGGTCATCTTGGCAGGATGGGTCCAAAAACGCAGGGATCTAGGCGGATTGATTTTTGTTGATTTACGGGATAAAACCGGGATTAGTCAAGTTGTATTTGACCAGGAAGTATCGAAAGAAGCTTTTATTATTGGTGAGACCCTAGGGACAGAGTATGTCATAGTCGTTAAAGGAAAGGTTTATGAGAGGTTTTCTAAAAATTTAGAGATGCCCACGGGAGAAGTAGAAGTATTTGTTGAAGAAGTAGAGGTTTTGAATGATGCTAGAACTCCGCCGATATACATAAAAGATGATGATCAGGTTTCTGAGAATCTACGGCTGAAGTATCGTTATTTAGATCTTCGAAAACAGAACATGCAAAAAAACCTTAAATTGCGTCATGATGTTACCAAGCTGGTCCGGGATTTTCTAGATAAGGAAAACTTTATAGAAGTGGAAACACCGATTCTTACAAAGCCAACTCCGGAAGGGGCTCGGGATTATATCGTTCCCAGTCGGGTGAACCAAGGAAAATTCTATGCGCTGCCTCAATCTCCCCAATTGTTTAAGCAACTTTTAATGGTTTCCGGAACCGATCGATACTTTCAGATTGTAAAGTGTTTTAGAGATGAAGATTTACGAGCGGATCGCCAACCGGAATTTACACAAATCGACTGTGAGATGTCTTTTGTGGATGAAATGGATATTATGGATATTAACGAAAAAATGATGGCACATGTGGTGAAGGGGATTAAAGGACTAAACATTACTTTACCTTTTCCTCGAATGACTTATAAAGAAGCAATGGATCGCTATGGAAATGACAAACCGGATACCCGTTTTGGATTAGAGTTGATCAATGTCACTGAGAATCTAAAAACTTCTGATTTCAAAGTGTTTTCCAGCACCATAGAAAAGGGGGGAATAATAAAAGCGATCAATGTTTCCGGTGAAGCGGATAACTTTAGTCGAAAAGATATTACAAACCTTGAAAAGCATACCAAGGATTATGGTGCTAAGGGTCTTGCATGGATAAAAGTTACGGAAGAGGGAGTAAACTCTCCCATTGCCAAATTTCTCTCAGAAAGTGAGATTCAAAGTGTTTTAGATAAAACTGAGGGAAAAACCGGGGACTTGCTTTTATTTGTTGCAGATGAACCCTCAGTGGTGCACGGAGCACTTAGTAACCTGCGTAATTACTTAGGAAAAGAATTAAACCTTTATAATAAAGATCAATGCAACTTCCTTTGGGTTACGGAGTTCCCTTTATTTGAGAGAGATAAGGAAACTGGTCGTTTAAGCGCTATGCATCATCCATTCACTGCTCCGGTTGATGAAGATCTATTATTATTAGAGAAGAAACCGGAAGATGCCCGGGCAAGAGCTTATGATTTAGTCCTAAACGGTCATGAGATAGGAGGAGGAAGTATTCGAATTCACACCTCTGAAATCCAGGAGAAAATGTTTCAAGTGCTTGGTTTTACAAAAAAGGAGGCCTATAAAAAATTTGGATTTTTATTAGAGGCATTTCAATATGGAACACCTCCCCATGGAGGTATAGCCTATGGTCTTGACCGATTAGTAATGATCCTGGCCCATGAAGAAAACATTCGTCAGGTGATTGCTTTTCCAAAAACACAAAACGCCACTTGTCTATTGACAGAGGCACCGACAACTATTGATGATGATCAATTATCGGAATTGCATATCAATATAAATTCATCAGAGGAAAATTCTTAAGTTGGAAGCTTTATCGAGATGATTTGGATTGAATAATTGAAAATAATATGATATCATAAAGTATAAACAATTAGCCTGCTGTGTGCGTCACATCGAATATGTTTTGAGCCAACACTATTACATTGGGAACCCGGAGTTTACCCGCGGAGCACATGCCATTTATGGACTTGCAAAGCGGGTAGCAGGGTACCCACCTGCGAGCGCAGGTTTCAAAACACTCGATTAAGACGGCACGGCGGGTTTTTATGTGGAGTATTTTGCAAAAATGCCGACTATATTTTATAATCAAAGGGTGAAGAGATGAGCAGTCAATTTGAACGAACGGAATTATTAGCCAATGAAAATTCCTTGGAATGTTTTTTCAGCAAACATATAGCAGTGTTTGGGGTTGGAGGAGTTGGCTCTTATGCTGCAGAAGCTCTTGTCAGAGCAGGAATCAAAGAGATTACCATCCTGGATTCCGATGTTGTCTGTGTTACTAATATAAATCGCCAAATACAAGCCACACATAAAACCGTCGGCCAAGGCAAAGTTACCGTGATGAGAGATCGCTTACTGGATATTAACCCAAACTTAAAAGTTCATAGTTTGTCTAATCACCTTTCAAAGGATAATATTCATCAGCTGGTAACTCAAGAATTTGATTATATAATCGATGCCATTGACACAATATCCGCTAAACTACTGTTGATTGAAGAAGCAAAGAAACTGGATATCCCTGTGATCAGTAGCATGGGAGCAGGAAATAAAATTGACCCGACAAAATTTCTAGTGGCGGATATTCATGAAACAAATACCTGCCCTTTAGCAAGAATAATGCGAAAAGAATTAAGAAGAAGAAACCTTAAAGACGTGAAAGTAGTTTTTTCGGTAGAAAAACCTCTTGAAGTAGAAAGGATTTCTACGGACCCGAATTATCAGCGTAAGAAAACCCCGGGAAGCATATCTTTTGTTCCCTCCGCGGCAGGTATGGTAATTGCATCGGAAGTTTTTAAAGATCTTTGGAAAGGAGCTTAATTATGAAACAGTACGGCAAAGTAGTGGAAGTTTCAGAGGATAAAGCTTTTGTCATCATGGAAAAGCACTCTAGCTGCAGTGGTTGTAATGCATGTAAACTTGGAAGCGACAATCATGAGCTTCGGATCGAAGCTATTAATACCGTGGGGGCGAAAAGTGATCAAATTGTGGAAGTTGATATGGAGGGGCAACATGTACTTACGGCAGCCTTTATTCTGTATATGATTCCTTTATTTGCATTATTTACAGGTATTGTCATAGGAAATATAATCTTTCCTACTCAAGAGTTGATTGCCGCAGCTATGGGATTTGGATTGTTAGCACTTTCCTTTTTAGGGATCAAGATGAAGGATGAATCCTTTAGAAATGATAAAAAGTATATTCCGGTGATCACTAATATTCAAGAAGAAAAGCCTTTATAAGGCTTTTTGGTCAATTGTAGAACTAAATGAGACTTTGTAAAGTTAAATAAGACCTGTCTAATAATCTTAAAAAATACAGGGTTTCATATCATTTATTTCTTTAAAAACGAGTATTCTAATGCTCGTTTTTATAGTATAATAGAGTCATACAAGTTAAATTCGGGCAACTTTATTAGAGGTCTACTATGGTCTTTTTCTTTTGCAAGACTAAATTAGACCCCTGGATAACGTATAAAATACCCGGATAAATAGTTGGTTTATTTAAGTAGGGTTGGTCTTAAAACAATGTCATTGGGTTCGATTTTGGTTATCCCTAAAGCATTGATTAGATCAAACCCATACCTAGAGCTGAATGCGTCGTATGGAGACTGCTCATTCAGCTTTTTTCTTGTGTAAGAGTTAATATGAGACATCAATAGTGTGATGTCCGCTTGTGTTAAGCTATTCATACTTTTGCCCTTAGGGATTACTCTGCGAATTAATTCATGGTTATTTTCCACTTCAGGCTTTTGAAAAGCGGAATGTGGATAGCAGTAAAATATATTCGTAAGCTTATCCAACCCTTGTATCTTCTCAATACTACTAGGATTT